>JAICKD010000006.1 GCA_025928125.1 Ktedonobacterales bacterium | reverse complement strand
GTCGTCTGCGCCGCGCAGGGCCGCCGTGTCTCCGAGTTCGCCTTCCGCCGGGCGCAGAATCCGCTGGTGGTGGCGCGGTCATCCTACATCGGCGGCTGCACCAGCACCTCGCTGCTGGCGGCGGCCTTCGAGTATCGCCTGCTGGCGACTGGCACGGTGCCGCACGCGCTCATCCAGCTTTTCGAGACCGAGGAGGACGCCTTCAGCGCCGTTGCGGAGTCTTTCAATCGCTACACGCTGCTGCTGGATACCTACGATCCGCGCCGGGCTATCCATACGGCGATTGCGGTGGCGCGCCGGGCGCAGACGAGCCTGGGACACACGCTGGCGGCCGTCCGGCTGGATAGCGGCGATCTGGTGACGGATAGCCAGTACGTGCGCGAGCAACTGGTCGCGGCGGATATGGGCCATGTGCGCATCCTCGCCAGCGGCGACCTCGACGAGTTTGAGATCGTCCGGCTGCTGGAAGCGGGCGCTCAGGTGGACGCCTTTGGCGTCGGCACGGCGCTCGGCGCGGGCGTTGGCGACCCCGAGCAGGGCATCCCCGGCGGCGCGCTCGGCGGCGTCTATAAAGAGACATGGTATGTGGGCGAGGACGCCGTCGAGCATCCCAAGCTCAAGCTGGCGGGCAGCAAGACGACCTGGCCGGGCCGCAAAGAGGTCTACCGCCATCCCGCCTGGGAGGAAGATGTCATCCAACTCGAAGGTGAGCCAGCGCCCGCAGGTTATACGCGGCTGCTGCGGCCGGTGATGCGCGGCGGGCGGATGGTGCCGGGCAGCCTGCCGCCGCTCTCGGAGGTCTGGGAGCTGGCGCAGGCCAATCTGGCGCGCCTGCCGGAGCGCTACCGCGCGCTCATCGCGAAGGAGCCGTATCCGGTGCGGTTCAGCGCGGGACTGCAACAACTACGGGACGATGCGACCGCGCTGGCGCAGGCCCAGGGCAAAGTGAGCGCGCGGGACGACGCCGAAACCGCCGATCCCTCACCGCCGGAGCCGAAACGCAAACGTTAGCGGCAGAACCCTCCGCCAACGTCCAACACGAGCGCCCGTATCTTATTGCTGTTCGACCATCAGCACGTCGAAGTGGCCGTCGCTGACCGTCAGCGGCGGTGTGCCGTCGGCGAGATAGACCGGGACCGATGGACAGGCAATCGTACCCTGCACCTCGCTATAGCCGAGGGTTGGATGCGAGCCGGGCGCTGCCGGGGCGTTATCGAGATGGGCAATCGGCGTCACGCTGACGACCTCGACCGCGCATGTTCCCGCCGCGGACTTATCGATCAGCCAGAGGTTGTTGCCGAGGTCCGACCCCGGCACGATCAGCTCGAAGTGTATCGCCTCATCGGCAGCCGACCCCGCCTGGACCGGTGAGACAGTGTACTTTCCTGGGCTGGTGTAGCCCGTGAAGTCGAGAATGAACTGCTGCCGATCCGACCCCGACTGGTCCGTCAGGTCAAGGTAGAACCGCTTCTCCGCAGCCAGGTGATAGGAGATCATGTCGCCAGGATTTCCCTTATTGATATCCATGCTCAGGCTGATTTGTCCGCTGAGACCCCCAGACGCGGTGAACGTCACTGTGCTGACGCCGCTTTGTTGCGCGTGTCCCACGACTTTGGTCGGTTGGCTGCCAGCGCCAAGCGTCCCGGTGCTTGTCGCGCCGCCACATCCAACCAGCAGCAAGGCCAGCGCGCACACCATGCAGACCAAGACATAGCGCCATCGCCGTGTCCACATCGCTCCAACTGTCCTTCGTCGCATGGCATTTCTCCTCTACCTCATCCAACTCCTATGTGTCATCCATGTCCCGCGCGAGTATAAAGCAAAAGAGCGCTGCTGACAAGCGCCGTTTGAGATTCGCACTGGTTTGGCCTGGGATGTTGTCATTGGGGCCACCGCCCCCTCCCCTAACCCCTCCCCCTTGCAGGGAGAGGGGAACCAGAACCAGAGCGCGTTTCTGGCATGCTGGCATTCTTGCTCCCCTCCCTTTTAGGGGAGGGGCTGGGGGAGAGGGTCTGCGCCAACAACCTCACCACATGCGGTATCACACTGTGGTTCCCCCTCCCTTTTAGGGGAGGGGTTAGGAGGAGAGGGTGGTCGCCACACTGACAACATCCCAGGCAAAATAGAAGTATGAGTTCATAGCGCACAGCCAGGCGAGCAGTCCTATGCTTCGGCGCCGAGCCACTGGCGAATCCCGCGCAGTGGCGTCTTCAGGAGCGAGCGGGCCAGCGAGGAGTCCAGGCGTACATCAACCACGGCTGGCGTAGAGAGGGTTGCAACCGAAGCGCCCGCGAGTTTCGCGGGGTCGAGTTGATAGGCGCCCGCGATGAGGCTGCCCAGGTCGTAGCGGGTCAGCGCATCGGCGCCCGCCACGTTGATGACTCCGGCAAAGTCGTTCGCGGCCAGTTCGAGAGCTGCCTCCGCCAAGTCATCCGCGCCTATCGGGCAGCGATACTGATCGGTAAAGAGGTGTCCAGCGCGGCGGCCTGTGGCGAGATCGAGGACGAGGCGCGTCTGCGGATCGAGGGGTTCGCGGCTAATGATGAGTGATGTGCGGACAATGGCAGCCCGTGGGGCAATCGCGCTAACCGCCGTCTCCGCCGCGGCCTTGGCGGCGCCATAGTGCGTGATGGGGCTGGGTCTGGCGGTCTCTGTGTAGGGGTTGCTCGTCCCGTCGAAGACCGCATCGCTCGATATGTGGACGAGCCGCGCGCCTGCCTCCGCTGCCGCGAGCGCGACGAACGCCGCTCCATCGGCGGTGGTCGCCCACAGTGCCGCGCCACGATACATGTATGCCGTATGTATGATGGCGGCTGGCTGGGTCAGGCGTACCAGCGCCAGAACGGCGTCGCGGTCGCCGACATCGAGCCTGTGCCACTGCCCAGGTAGCGGCGGGGGCGCGGTATGGTACGTTCCACAGACGTCCCAGCCCTGCCGCTGGGCCATGCGAACGACATTGCGGCCAAGCGTCCCGCTCGCGCCAGTAATGAGCAGCCTCGGCATGGCAAAGTTCTCCCGGTCAGGGACAGCTAGCGCTTTCGCTGGCCATCCTCGCCATCAGGGGGCTGCGGGCCGAAGCGCGGCAACTGTGGCGGCTGCCAGCCCTGTTGCTTACGCCACCGTTGCGACTGCGCCAGGTTCTCGTCGTACATCTCGCGCTCGGACGGCCCCTGCTCCTCCGGCGGTTCGCTATAGCCCTGACGTTGGGAAGCAGGCCGCTGCACGAACGGCGGACTCGCGAGAGGCGGATCGTTGTACGGCTGCTGCTGCGGCTCCTCATCCGGTGGCGGATAGGCGGGTGGATAGTCGGGCGCGGGCGGATAGTTGGGATACTGGTTGGGCTGGCCAGCGGGCGGATAGACATCGCTGACCTCCCAGGCATCCTCGGCGCGCGGCGCTGGCTGCGGGGGCTGATCGTGCGTCAGCCACCAGGGCGTCTCGGCGGGGGCGTTACCACCTGCGGGCGGCGTGAAGACTGGCCCGGCGGTGGGCGGCGGCACGAAAGGCGACGCAGGGGGCGCCGACGCTGGATCAGGCTGCCGTGGCCGCGCGGAGGAGCCTCCGAAGATATCCGACGAGCTCGACCCGGCCGAGACTTTGGGCATTTTGCTCGTATCCCAGAGCCACGAGTCGCCCTCTGGCCGCTCATCTTCAACGGGAATGTATGCGGCCGCGGCGGCGACCGACGGCGGGACGTCCGCGGGGATATTGGCCTGGTTTGGGTAGGGATTCAGCGGCGGGCGGCCAGCGCCAACGGATGGCTGTAGCTCCGTCGGGTAAGCGTCGGGCGGCAGATTGCCCCCCAGTCCTCCCGCCCAAGGGTCAAGTGGACCAGGCCCGGAGTTAAAGCCGCCAGCGGCCACGCCTCCAAAGGGCGCGCCAGCGCCCATCAGGTCAGCGGCGCGCGCGTTGGGGCGGCTCGAAACGGGTGGTGGTGGCGCGACACTTGGTTTGGATGGATTCTCGCCGCGTCGTCCGATACGCTCGTAGTATTCGACCCAGGCGAGTATCTCGTCGGGCCGAGTGAGGCGGTGCAGCCGGATGCGCACATGGCGGCCCTCGCCGCGCAGCGTCAGATATTCTGGAACGCGCGGCGACCAGGCGAAACTCTTCACCCGGCTATCGGTCCGGGCGGCGATCTCCATCAGCAGCCGGCCAATGGCGATGCCGACGCGAATCAGCCCACCGGCGGGATGGCGTGTGCGGTCGATGCGCGAGACGTTGGGCCAGCGCAGCCGCATGAGCGGTTGGGCAGGGCGCTTGCAGGTCACCTCTTTTGGCCCAATGGCATACGTCTGGCGGCGGAGGAAGGAGAGTAGCGCTTCCAAACAGCAAAAGCCCGACAGACCTAAAAGCACAAGTCCCGTCACGCCTGTTTCAGGGAGCAGGATGATGAAGTAGAGGCCCGGCAGCAGTGCCATTGCCGCTCCGAAGAGCCACCAGACGACGGTATTGGCGATGATGTCGGTCGCCGTGAACGGGCCGGAGCTGCTCGCGCCCCAGGTGCCGCCATGGTCGCGCCAGAGCAGGTAGCGCTCGTAGACCTCGGCGCGGAATCGCGCGTAGTTCATCACCATATCTTCGCGCACGCGCAGTTCGCGCCCATCGCGCGCCATCACCACCACCCAGCGGTAGCGCTGCGCACCGTCTGGCAGCGTGCGCTCGACGAGCCGCGCCGTATCGCGCCAGAACAGTTCCGTGCGCCAGGGGCCGCGCATCAGGCTGATGCCATGCGGCCCAACCAGCACGCTCATCGAGAGCTTGAAGATATAGACCAGCGCGCCCCAGAAAATCGAGACCAGCAGCAGGCCAAAGAAGACCGCGCGCCCAGTATGGTCATTGATGCCGAGGTGAAGCCAGTCATAGAGTCCAGTGCCGAGCAGACCAAAGGCTACAAGCCCCAGCAACATCCAGTCCCCGCCGCTGGGCGCGCGAAAGACGCTATCGCGCTCCTGAAACGCCAGATCCTCTAGCGCCACTGTGCGTCTCGGATTTCGCGATGATTGCGGTTGCGATGATTGTGAACTCGACACCACCGGCCCTGCCACTCCCCGCCATGACGCGCCATACTACTCGCCTGCTATCAGGTCGAACACGTACGTGTCCACGGCCAGTATACCAGCCGTGGTCAAATGCGCGTCGTGTAGGATACCAGGAGTCCTGCTCTGGCGGACCCGCACGTGAGCGCGTATCCAGTGGGTCGGTATGCCGCCGACTATCCGGCGCTTGCCGCAAACGTACCCGTAAAGAACAGGAGACCGGCGATTGTTACGGTGACCGCCAAAAGTATCGCAACGATGGCGATGACCAGAATTCTTCTCTGGGATTGCGCCACCGCTTGCTCGCCTGGTTGCCCCAGCGGCGTTGCGCTCTGCGCGCTGACACGGGTTCTCAGATACCCGCCGAGCATCCCTCCCAGCGGCGCCAGCCCAATGCCAAGTAGATTCACGCCCAAAAAGATAGGCACGAAGAAAATGAGAGCCAAAGCCAGCCAGACCCGGGGTGATCCGGGCATCGTCATCCCAAAGTACAGCGCTCGTGGCATGACACCAGCTTGTGGGTGGAGGAGAAACGCGGATTGTGGCGATGCAGCGAAATTCCAGATGACAAAGGCTGCCACGATCAGTACAGCGGAGCAAGCCCCGCTTATGCCTGCTGTGAAGCCGACCCAGGCTCCTCTGCCGCGGGCCTGCGCCGGGACGAGGCCGCTCACTGTGGTGAATGCCGCCATCCCTCCGATCAGGAAGTAACAGATCGGTGTTCCGACGAGCCATCCCATGAGCGATCCGCCGCGTCCGCCGAGATATGCCACACCAAGCTGTGAGAGTGGAACCAGGATGACGCCAAGGATGATAGGAACAACCAGGTTGGATTTTGGAGCGCGTTGCGCAGGGGATGTCAGCATGGATTCATCCTTTACCTGATCAGATTATCCCTTGGTCGCCTGTTTGCTCTGGCGAAGTCGTACCGAGCGGGCTGAACCAAGTCCTTAGGTTGCTGCCGTGCATCCCTCCCAGCGGCGCGGCGGCAATGCCAGCCAAATTGATTCCCACAAAGAAGACCAGGAGGACCGCGACAATCAACTGAACTGGTATGGGAGGTGGCGCTACCGATGTGATGACAGGCAACCGAGGTATGGCATTGACATGGATGTAGAGATGCGCCTGCCTCAGGATGAACATCCTGACAACAGGGACTGCCATGAGCAGCCCGGCGGAGCATGCCCCAGCGATACCAGTTATGAGGCCAACCAAAGCGCCTCGCTTGCGGGCTTGCGCTGGGACGAGACCACGCACGGTTGCGAATGCGCCCACCCCTCCGATCAGGTAATAGGCTAGCGGTGTGCCGATCCAGATTATGGTCGATCCTCCGTGTACGCTGAGATACCACAACGCAATCTGCGCCAGCGGAACCAGGATAGTTCCTAGAACGATAGGGACAAGAATCTGGGATGTAGGGATGCGTCGTCGTGCTGTGGCTGTCGTCATGGGCTTATCCTTTGCGCGAGAGCCATCCTGGGTGGAACATGGAAAACCAGCCCTTCTCTGGTAGATAGAATATCTACGTATGTAGCGCCGACTATCCTATGGTTGCCGGAAAAGCGCCCGTGTTGTGGGGCGCGAGGGCTATGATGTTGAACATCAGAATGCCCGCCGCGACAATGATTGCCATGAGGAGCGCAACGCCGATGATGACCAGGATCCCTCTCCCCGATGGCGCCACCACCTGGTCATCTGCTTGCTCTGGTAGCGCTATTCGATGGGGGCTTACCCGGGCTCTCAGATATCCGCCGAGCATCCCGCCGAGCGGCGCCAGCCCAATGCCGAATAGATTGGCGCCCAGAAATACGGGCAGGAGGATGAGAACGGCTACGATTGGAGGGAAGACAGGCCCCATCATCGCGCCATAGGATATGCGTGGCATGACGCCAATCTGTGGATGGGAGAGTGACGTGGGCTGAGTCGGCGCGATGATATACCCAACCGCAATGGCTCCCACGATCAGTACAGCGGAGCAAGCCCCGCTTATGCCTGTCACGAATCCGACCCAGACGCCTCTGCTGCTGGCCTGAGCCGGGACGAGACCACTGACCGTGGCGAATGCTCCCAACCCTCCGATCAGGAAGTAGCATGCCAGTGTACCGACAAGCCACGGCAATAGCGTCCCATGCCCGTCGATAAACACCATACCAATCTGTGACAGTGGAACCAGGACGATGCCAAGGATGATGGGAACAACCAAGCTGGATTTGGGGGCGCGTTGCGCAGGGGATGTCAGCATAGATTCATCCTTCGGGCGAGCATCATCCAGGGTGAATGTGGAAAACAACCTTTCTCTGGTGGATAGATTACATACGCATGCCGCGCCAGCCATCTCACGGCGGCGCAAGCAACTAGCCCCCTTCCTATGTGCCGGAAGGGGGCTAGTGAGAGCGTTCAGCGAACGGTCAGGCGGCTACTCGCGGCTGAAGCGCTCCAGCGTGGCGTAGATGTCGTCCGCTGTGGGGTAAAACGCGGTCTCTTCGGGCGCGTTGTAGGGTACGGCGGGCGCGGCGAGGGCCGTCACCAGCGCGGGGGCTGTATCCATATCCCAGAAGAAGTTCTCCGCGATCCACGAGTGGATGTGGCGGCCAAAGCTGGTGAGGTCAGACTCTTCGGTGACGACGATAGCGCGGTTCGTCTCCTTCACCGACGCGCGAATCGCCTCGGTATCGAACGGTGTCAGCGTGCGCAGATCGATCACGTCCACCGCGCCGCCCCGCGCCTCGGCAAACCGCGCCGCCGCAATCGCCCCCTCCAGGAACATCATGCCCCAGCTGACGATTGTGGCCATCGGCGCGCCGCTGCCAATGCGGATGGTGCGCGCCTTGCCGAACGGCTCGGTATAGTAGCCGTCGGGTACGTTCCACAGCTCGGCCAGTTGCGGGATGGGCGCGCCACCCTTCGTGACAGTGGGGACATCGGCGCGATAGAGCCGCCCGCGCTCCAGGAAGACGACCGGCGAGCGGGCCTGCGACGCCTCGATCAGCAGCCCCTTGGCGTCGTAGGGCGTGGCCGGGCAGACGGTAATCAGGCCGGGGACGTTGGTGAACCACTGCTCGCCCGCGTTCGAGTGGCCGAACGCGCCGCCGCCGGAGCCGCTATCAGAGATCGGACCGCCGCCACCGGAGCCAGCCTTCATCCGCAGCAGCATCGGGCAGTTCCAGTCGCCAAAAGACTGATAGTAGATGCGCGCCGCCAGCCGAATCGTCTGCGTCGCCGACTGGTGGTAGTCCACGAACTGGATCTCGCCGCAGCGCGCCTTGTCGTCGGCCATGCTGCATCCGGCGGCGATGCCCGCGATGAACTGCTCGTTGAGCGCGCTGCTGATCGCCGTGCCGGGATACTCCTTCACCAGCCGCTGCGTCGCGTTGAAGACGCCGCCCGTTGAGCTGCCAACATCCTGGCCGAAGACGAAGAAGCCGGGGTCGCGCTTGACGATCTCGACCAACGCATCATTGACCGCCTCGATCATCGGAATCTTGCGTGTTGGGCCGGATGGCGGCTGGGGCGCGGCGGACGGCATCTCGATGACACGCTCGGTCACGCGCTCGGCCGGAACCTCTGGCTCGGTTAGCACCTGATCTTCGGCGGCGTCGATCCGCGCCTTGGCCTCGTCGCGGAAACGCTCGATATCCTCCTGCTGGATCAGCCCCTGCTCGACCAGCATCTCGCCCATGCGCTTGACCGGGTCTTTGGTGCGGGTCGTCTCTTCGATCTCCTCGCGGGTGCGATAGCGGCGAATATCGGTGCTGCTGGAGTGTGCGTCAAGCAGGCCGCCATGCAGATGCATGAACGCTGGCCCCTCGCCGTTGCGCAGGCGCTCGGCAAGCTGGCGCGTCGTCTCGTAGACCTCCAGCGGGTTGACGGCATCCACATCCACGGCGATGGCGTCCATCGCGCGCACCTGCGCCGTCAGGTCGCCCGCCCACTGCGCCTGCTGCTCGGTCATGATGGCCCAGTGGTTGTTCCAGATCGTCATCAGCACCGGCAGTTTGTGGACCGTCGCCTGGCGCAGCAGCACATTGAAATCGTTGGTCGCGGCGCTGCCATCGCCACCGGAGAAGAGGACGACCCGCTGGCTGCTGTCACGCTTGAACGCCCAGCCGACGCCGCCCGCGAAGGGCGCAAGCCCGCCTACCTCACTGAAGGTCGGCATCACATGGAACTCGCGGCTGCTGTAGTGTGAGGGCATATTGCGCCCGCTGCACATCGGGTCGGTCACGCGCGAATAGGCGGCGCGCAGCACACCGTGTACATCGTCGGTGCGCTGGAGCCAGCCCGCCAGGTCGCGGTAGTAGAACGAGAGCCAGTCTTCGTCGTCGAGCGCGGCGACGACCGCCGCCATTGACTCGTGGCCCGCGCAGCCGATGTAGAAGGGGAATTTGCCCTGGGTCTTGCGCGCCTTGAGGACATCGTTCATTGTGCGCGCCATGACCATCGTTCGGTACAGCTCAACCGGATCCAGTGTGCGGGCCTCTCTGCCCGCGGCAGGAGCCGTGACGTTCGTTGTCATCGAGAATCCTCCGCCTATGCCTTTGTAGCGCCTGTATCGCTCGTATCGCTCCGCCACATCCAGCCCATTATAGTGGCCGTGGCCGCCACCGCGCAACCAGCTACCACCCGGTTGACACGTACGGCGCGCCAGCGAAGCAGGCCAGCGCAGCCCGGCCTATGCTCAGACGTGCGGCTGTTTCCGCGCGTCACGTGGGTCATAGTGGGGTACATGGGTTACGCGGGCGCTGTCGCCGCGACCAGCTTCGCGCCCGTGATCGCCAGCAGGTTGCTCACCCGCAGCTTGATGTTGACGCCGCGCTGGCCGCCATTGAGATAGAGTTCGTCCAGGTCGGCGGCGCTGGCATCCAGATAGACCTCGAAGCGCTTATCCAGTAGCGCCAGCGGTGAGATGCCACCTACCTTCAGCCCGGTCAGCCGCTCCGCCTCGCGCTGGAGCGCCATCTGCGCCGACTTCGCGCCAACGCCGCGCGCCAGCAGCCGCAGATCAAGCTCGCGGCCACCCGGCGCCATCACCAGCAGATGCCGTCCGCCATCCGCCAGCGCCACCAGCGTCTTATAGACGTGGCTGGCAGGCACGCCCAGCAGCGCGGCCACCTCGTCGGCAGAGTGGATGGTCTCGGCGTAGAAAAACGTCGAGTACGGTATCTTGTGAGCGTCGAGCGCGCGCATCGCGTTGGTCTTCGGCGGTGATTTCCGGGCCATGAACTCTCTGCCTCCGTGCCTCCTGCGCTATACTGATGCAAGGGTGGGCGACTGAAGTCGCGCCTGAACGGCCTCGCTGACGCTCCGCCACGAAGTCTGCCTTCGCGGACTCTTGAGACCTCTCGCGCGATAGCGGCCAGCCGTGATGGCCTGTTGAAACCCGCGCAGGCGGGTTTTGTGGCCGCAGGCCATTCAGGCGCGGTTTTAACCGCCCGCGTTCCCACATCACCACAACCGCCAGCAAGGAGGCGCATCCCATGTCCGTCACGCTCACCACCGAGCACGAGGAGGCTTCGCCCGCGCTGGTTGCCGCCGAAGAGGCGCTGCTGGCGACGGCGGAGATTCCCATCGAGCGGCATGAGACACGCCTGAACGGCGTCCGTATCCATTATCTCACCTGTGGCGAGGGCGAGGAGACGCTGGTGCTGGTGCATGGCCGAGGTGGTGCGGCGGCGCTCTTCACGCCGATTCTGGGCGCGCTCGCGGCGGGGCGTCGCGTGATCGCGCTCGATCTGCCGGGCTGGGGGCTTTCGGAGAAGCCGCCATTCACCGGCCACACCGCCAGCGATGCGGTCAGCGTCTGGCGCGATGCGCTGCGAAGCTTCCTGGATGACCAGCAGCTGACCCAGACCGACCTCGCCGGACACTCGATGGGCGGGCTGACGGCGCTTGCGCTTGCGCTGGATGCTCCTGAGCGTGTGCGGCGCCTCGCGTTGATCGATTCCGGCGGGCTGGGTGGCGAGCCATCGTTTGATATACGGCTCTACTTCCGCCTCAAGCCGGAGCGGCTAAATCCGCGCCTGGGGCCGCGATTCTTCGCCTGGGCGCACAGCCGGGACGATGCCCAGCCGATCAGCAAGCGCGGCCCGCTCTCCGACTTCATGTACGCGGTGGAATCGCAGCCGACGGTGATTCCAAGCGGAGGACGCGCGTTCGATAAATGGGTAAATCTCGGCGGCGTCCATCTCGATTTTCGTAGCCGCCTGAGAGAGCTAGAGATGCCCGTGCTGCTGCTCTGGGGCGACCGCGACCGCTTGTTTCCCTATAGCACGGCGCTTCAGGCGGCGCGCCAGATCCCCACCGGACGGCTCGTCGCCTTCACCCACTGCGGCCACTCGCCCCATCAGGAGCGGCCAGCCGATTTCGCGCGCACCCTCGCCGCCTGGCTGGACGGCTACCGCGTCCCATCGCGGGTGTAGTGTCGCGGAGATGCTATATACGAAATCTGTTTGGGGGGCAGTCGTTCGCGGGTACCGTCCGCAACATGAGTGGAACTCATGATGTCCGCAGGACATGATAGCGGGCGACTGAAGTCGCGCCTGAGGGGCCTCGCTCTCGCTCCGCCACAAAACCCGCCTACGCGGGTTTCAATCCCCATCCGCCACTCGATTTAGTATGTAGGGACGCGGTCTGGGCAGTCCGCGCAGGCGGACTTGGTGGCCGCAGGCCATTGAGGCGCGGTTTTAACCGCCCGCGCTATCACCTCTGCTCATATATGGCGCACGAGCACCTGAAGGACGCGGCGGCCCTCCACCGCCGCCACCTCGATCTCCCAGTCCGGCTCTAGCGTGATGCGGTCGCCAACGCGCGGCAACCGTCCCAGACGCAGCATCAGCAGGCCAGGCAGCGTCGTATACTGTCCGCGCTCCTGGTCGGGGATTTCTGGCAGACCGATGACCGCGCGCGCATTCTCGTACGACTCTGACCCCAACACGACCCAGACGCCGTCGGGCCGCTGGCGGATGGGCGCATCCTCATCCACGTCGTATTCGTCATGTATCTCGCCGACGATCTCCTCCAGCACGTCTTCCAGCGTCACCAGGCCCGCCACCTGCCCATACTCGTCCACGACCAGCGCGAGGTGGGCGCTCTCACGCCGGAACGTCGCCAGCACGTCGTCGAGGTGTTGCGTCTCCAGCACGAACGACGCCGGGCGCATCACCGCCTCGATGGATGGCGCGCCGCCGGTCTCGGTTGTGGCGGTCTCGCGGGCATGGAGCAGGTCTTTCGCGTGGAGGACGCCGACCACCTGATCGAGCGTCTCGCGGTAGACCGGCAGCCGAGTGTAGCCAGACTCGAAGCAGACACGCGCCGCAACGTCCAGCGAGGTGTCGTGCGGCAGGGCCACGATATCGCTGCGTGGCGTCAGCACGTCGCGGGCGACCTTATCGCCGAAGTCGAAGATATGGCGCAGCAGCACCTCTTCCTCGGCATCGAGCACGCCCGCTTTCCGGCTCTGCGTCACGATGATCTCTAGCTCCTCGACCGAATGCACGGCGGCATGCTCGTCGGGCGAGTCAAGCCCGAGCAGCCGCACAATCGAGTTGCCCAGGCCGTTCATCAGGGCGATGAAGGGGCGGAAGACGCGCGCAAAGATCAGCAGCGGCGCGGCGATGATGAAGGCCACCCGCTCGGTGCGCTGCAACGCGATGGATTTGGGTACCAACTCGCCCAGCACGATATGGAAGCCGGTAATCAGCACGAAGCTCAGGGCAATGGCGATGGTATTGGCGATGCCCTCGGCGGTCGAGACGTTGCCGACCCACTGGAAGAGCGGCTCGATCAGATGCGAGAGGCTCGGCTCGCCGATCCAGCCGAGGGCAAGGCTGGCGAGCGTGATGCCAAGCTGTGTCGCGGCGATGTAGCTATCCAGGTGGGCCGTCTGGCGCTGCAAGATGCGTGCGAGCGCGTTGCCTTCCATCACCAGCTGCTCGATGCGGGTGACCCGCACCTTGACCAGCGCGAACTCTGCCGCGACGAAGAAGCCGTTGAGGGCCACCAGCGCGAAGACCGCCAGCACGCCCAGGAGTGAGCCAGTATCCATGCTGCCTCCTCGCCATTTCACGAGAATCGTGCATGTATGATACTCACAAATCGGCGTCAGGGCATAGGCGGGGCATAGCGTTTCGGCGCGAGGCTCTGTTCAGTCGGCGTCCGCCCCTGCTGGCGCAATGGCTGACCGCGCGGATCGCCGAGCGCGCTTGCGCGGGTCGGGAACCCAGAAGATGAAGCAGAGCGTGGTGAGCGCCCCGGCGAGGGCCGAGATCACGAAGACCGGCTGGTAGCCCCACTGGTCGGCAAGCCATCCTGCAAGAAGCGGCGTGCCGACGGCGAACGGCGCAAAGGCCACGGACGACAGCGCGCTGTAGGTTGGGCGCTTCACCTCTGGCCCGAACTCGGCGATGAAGGTCAGCCCGGCAATGAACGTCGCCGAGAGGTTGAGGCCCATCAGCAGGAAGACCACCGCGTATGGAACGACGCCATGCGCCCAGACAGCCATCAGCGCGGCCAGCCCCGCGCATGCGGCGGCGCACGCCAGCACGAGCTTGTGTCCCAGCGCGTCGCCTAGCGGTCCCCAGAGGAAGTAGCCGCCGGTCGAGGCCAGCGCCAGCACTGTCGCCTCCGCGCCAGCCTCGGCGTTCGAGAGGCCACCGAGATTGAGCGCCGAGACGGCAAACAGGGCCGCGGCCATTGTGGCGAACCCGCCGAGCGCATTGGTGATGAGCAGACGACGTAGATTGCCGTCCTCGCGCAACAGCGTCCAGAGCGCGCCCATCCGCGCCGGGCGGCGGCTCCTGGTGGCGGTGGGGATAGAGGCGTCAGCAGCGGCGACAGTGGGCTGGGATTCATCCGGCTCCTCGCTCGCGCGTCCGATGTTGGACGGCGTGACATCCGCATCCGCAGCTGGCATATCAAGCGCATTCGACGGCGCTTCTTCGCCGACCAGCGTGCGTGGCGGCTCGCGTCCGAGCGCGAGCAGCACAAACGAGACGGCCATCGCGGCGAACGTCAGCAGGAAGCAGAGCGCGAAGTTGAGGGGCCACTTGACGTGCGCGAGCACAAACGCCGCGACCGCCGCGCCGCCGATGCCGAGAATGCCACCAAGGCCCTGCCAGAATCCCAAGAATCGCCCGAGCCAGTTCTTGGGCATCGCGCGGGCGATGAGGTCCAGCCAGGCGGGGAAAGTCAGCCCACCGCCGCCCAGCGCCAGCAGGATCATGACAAAGAAGAAGACGAGAAGTACATTTGGATTGGACTGCGCGAAGAGCACGGTGGCAATCGCAAGCGCAAGGTACGGCACACGCTCTAGCACAGTCAGGCGCAGAATCAGGGGCAACGCATGGCGTCGTCGCTCGACGAGTGGGGCGACAAGGAGTTGAGGAGCATAGAGGCCGAGCGCACGCAGCGCGCTAATCAGCGCGACGGCGGTGTTATCGGCGGTGAGCTGATGGACGAAGAGGGGCAGGACGACGTAGGCCGAGGCGATATTGAGCGCGAACGTGAAGAACGCGACGTCAGCCCCAAGCACCAAGAAGTTCCAGCGCGCGTTGGTAGGCCAGTTGCCGCCCGCATTCCGCCGCCCATCGCTACCTTGCCCGCGCTGCTGTGCCTCGACCGTCGTCGCCACACCCGTCTCCCGTCGCTTGTCGCTTGTCCGTTGCCGCTTGTTCCTCGTGCGCCCCCACGCGCGTCCGAATAGTCTACCATAACGCGTACAGTTCGCCTACTGTGAACTGGTTTGAAAAAGACAACAACTCGAACTATGCTGATGCCGGTATGCGCCATGTCGATCCCGCTGACGTGGTGGACGTGGCGAATGAGCGATTCGAGGCGTGGCGCTGTAGCGTGTCCCTTCTCATCAGTTGGCAAGGAGTGGATACTAAATCATCGTGGCGAGCCAGGCGCGAGCGGATGGCAAGGGTCCTAAAAGGCTGTTCAATGACCTGCTGAGGTACGCTACATTGGGAGGCAGATTGTGATTCATGAAGACATACTCGACGAGTTATCTCAGCTTATCCAGGACTACTTTTTATGGGCCGTGACGAACCCAGAGGAAGCAGCGACATTATGCTCGGTACCGTCACTCGCTCAGCAGCCCGGCAAAAACAAGCATGCCCATGCCGAACACTCCGACCTCTTGGGGTTCTCACGCTGGCTGGCCCGAGGGAGAAAGTGATTGCCGCCGCACAGAGCTACGCTTGCGATGCGAAGCGGCCAGGTGCGAAGGGGGTCAGGTCTACATCCACGCCCAGGTCGGGTGCGGAGGACTGGCCGAGCGCAAGGTCAGCCACGAGCGCACCAGAGTAGGGGCCGAGCTGCAACCCAGAGGCGCCGTGGCCTGTGGCGACATAGAGACGCTCGCTGCCGGGGATGCGACCGAGCAGAGGCAGACCGTCCGGGCTGGCCGGTCGGAGGCCGATGCGCACCTCCTGAAGGGTGGCGTCTGCCAGGCCTGGGGCGACGCGCAGCGCCTCATCCAGCGCCTCGCGCACGCCTCCCGCCGTCATGCGGGGGTCGAAGCCGGAGTCGCTCTCGCGGGTCGCGCCCGCCACCACGCGATCCTGCGGGAACGTCAGGAGGTAGTGCGAGTGGAAGCCGACGACGATGGGCCAGCGGGCCGTCTCGCGGCCAGGCAGCCGGAGGTGAAGAATCTGCCCGCGCTGGGGAAAGACGGGCAGGCGCACTCCCTCTCCCAGTGTCTCGGCCAGCGCGCCCGACCAAGCGCCCCCGGCAAGAATGGCTGCGCCCGCCGTGAGCGTCTCGCCGTTCACAGTTAACTCCACGCCGCCGCCCGCCTCGCGGATTGCCTCGGCGGAGCCGGCGACGATGCGCGCCCCGTGCCGCGCCGCTCCCCGGCGCATGGCGTCGCGCAACAGCCGCCCATCCACGCGCGCCGCGTCGCTGGTGTAGATCGCGCCCAGGCAGGCGCCGAGCGCGGGGAAGAGCATACGCGCCTCATCGCCGCTGAGCATCTGGACCATGCCGATGCGGGGCGCGCCAGACGCGCAGCGCTCCTCGATCAGCCGCAGGAGGACGGGCAGGGCTGTCGCCTCCGCCTCAGTGGTGGCGACGTGCAGGAGGCCCACGGTCTCGAAGCCGGTCTCTGTCTCCGTCTCGCCGTCCTCAGCCAGCGCGGCCAGCAGCGTATCGTAGTAGGCGACGGCGCGGAAGGCCAGCGGGAAGAAGGCCGCGGGTGGATTGTAGCTGGTTCCAGGCGAGATGATGCCCGCGCCAGCAGCCGTCGCCTGGCCCGTGTCGGCGCGATCCACCAGCGTCACGCGCGCCCCGGAGCGCGCCAGCCGGTACGCCGCGCTCGCCCCAACAATGCCGCCGCCAATCACGATCACGTCGTCCACTCTGGCCACTGCATCACCTCTCATTGCCGCTCGCGCGCATGGTTGGGTCGGGTTCTCGCACGTAGGCGCCCATCCAGGCGTCACCCCATGCATAACCATAGGCGAAATCACGGCGCCAGGTCTAGGATCGTCGTACGACGAATGGTGTGTTTGTCGCAGATGCCGTGAAACCCAATGCGCCACTTCGGTCGGGTATATCGGCCAAAGACATCTCTGATCTCGGGAGCAAGGACGTTCTCTTGCCATTTCGTCGTCAACTCCCTATACTGGCAGCTACTGCCAGCGATGCCCCTTTGGCGCCTGCTGGGACATCGATTGAGAGGAGACGCCCCCGTGTACCGCGCCCTGCGCATCTTCGCGCTCGCCGGGCTGCTGGCCCTCATCGTCTTTGTGGCATTTGAATATGCCTTCTCTGTCGGGGTATTCCCGCCATTCGTGAGCCTGGCGCCGGAGCTGCTGAGAGAAGCCTTCAAGACCACCGGGTTTGCGCTGACCTTCACGTCGGGCGTAGTTGCGGTGGTGGTCTGCCTGCCGAGACGGCAGTTTCGCTGGGCAATTGTGTTGAGTGTCTTGCTCGCGCTTGCCACCTATCGCCTCTTCTTTGCCGTACTCTTCTTGAACGTCGCCGCTGGGCTTCGCCTCGGATCTCCGCCTGTGCCTGCTCTGCTCTTGGATCCTAACGTTGTCCAATACTTTCCAGTCCTAGTGCTTGCACTGCTTGTCCTGATCTACAGTTTCCGGCAACCTTCTGTATCTGCGCCTGTTGGAGCCACCGCCTCCACGTCGCGCCATGCTCACGAGTCGTAGGAGAGAGCCTTCGCCGTGGATAAGCTTGTCCACGGCGCTCAGAGCGCACTGAGTATCCAACGATGACCGCATTGCCGCCTCCCCAGCGCCCCTGCTCGGCGCACCTCGCCACGCGAGCTCGGCGCCTGGCTGCGCTCAGCCTGGGGCGCTGGCCCATTTCGGTAGCAACATGGCTGCGCTTGGCCCAACATGGGAGATGATCCACTATGTTGGTCAGCACGAATGGGAGTATGTGGCCCCGACATCCTGGAAGGAAATACATGACGAACGACCTGAGCACGCATCTGCAAGCAGGCATCTCGCGCTTCGAGCGCGGCCGCTATCGCGAAGCCCTGCTGGCGGCCAATACCCTGCTCGCGGCGGCCCCCGAGGAGTCCCATGCATGGGAGCTACGGTGCGAGGCCCTCACGCGGCTCCTGCGATTTGACGAGGCCATTGAGGCTGCGACACAGGTGGAGCGTTTCGCCTCAAATAATCCACAGCAGGTCGCCGCGGCGCTGCGCTACAAGGGCTTCGCGTTGCAGCGGCTCAAGCGCTACGCCGAGGCGGCGACTGCGTACCACGGCGCTCTTGAGCGTACGCCAGTAGGGCCAGATCAGACGTATGCGTGGACGAACCTGAGCGCCTGCCTCCTGCGCCTCAAGCGGGCTGCCGAGGCGCTAGAGGCCAGCCAGCGTGCGATTGCGAGCGATGCGACCGACCCACAGGCCTGGCTCTGCCACGCGGGATCCCTCGAAGCCCTGGGCCGTCGACGCCAGGCGGTCGATGCCCTGGAACGCGCGATTGCCCTTGATCCCTACCATCCAGACGCGGCGCTCGCCTGGGTCGGAGCGCTGCTGTACTTGGGCAGGATACGCCGTGCCTGGCGCGCGTTCGGCGAAGTCCGCGCCCGCTGGGGTGGCATCACCACACGCCGGAACGAGCGCAGATACGGGCCAGCCAGCCTGTACAATCCGCACCGCTGATAGCTTCCTCTAGTCTCCCGCTGGCGACGCTCCCAGCCCCCTCACTGTCCTTCACCGAGGCGCTTGAGTCGCTCTAGCCGGGCAGGCTCTGTCGCCAGCAGCCAGGCGTCTTGCGAGAGCTTCGCGTATGCCTGGGCGAAATACGGACGCGCTTCGTCAGGGCGGTCGAGGGCGAGCAGGCATTCACCGAGTTCTTCTTCAGTATAGCCAGCACTCCCGCCGAGTGGTTTCCACTCCTCTTGCAGCGCCTGCTGCTGGCGGAGCGCCTCTTCGACGCGGCCACTGGAGCGCAGCGTTCGCGCGATACACCATGTGGCGATCAGGATCTCGCGGGGGTCACCCTGCATCTGCCGCCACTCCAGCGCCTTATAGAAT
>JAICKD010000774.1 GCA_025928125.1 Ktedonobacterales bacterium | reverse complement strand
GTATCGCTGGCCCGCTCGATAGCCGCCCCTGTCGCTTCGAGCGCCTCGACGCCATGCGCCCGCGCCTCCTCGATGCGCCCGAGCGTACGCCGCCCCGCTGCGGTGCGCTCCAGGGCTTCGGGATCGTAGAGGACGAGCCGTGGCAAGACATGGGCGTCGAGCGCGGCGTCCAGTAGGTGCGGCCCCTCGATCAGAAAGGCTCCCGCTGTCTCGCGTCCCTTGAGCGTGTGCAGCGCGTGCAACTCCTGCACGTGCCGGTTGGATGGACTGCTAATCATCGCCTAAGTCCTGCATCTCGTCGTCTCACATCACGAATACCCGCAAACACGAAAAGGCGCCTCACGGACTCTTGTCGTCGCGCGGCGCCTGGTAGCGTGTGGTGGGGTCTAGGCAGTGGCCTTCTGGGCCAGTCCGGTGCGCGCCGCCTCGACGATCGCGCCAAACCCCTTGAGGTCACGGACGGCCATGTCGGCCATAATCTTGCGATCCACGGCCACATTCGCCAGCTTGAGGCCGTGAATCAGATCGCGGTAGCTCATGCCGTATAGCCGCGCGCCCGCGTTGATGCGTGTGATCCAGAGCGCGCGCATGTCACGCTTGCGGTTGCGCCGGTCGCGGTAGGCGTATTGCAGCGAGTGGAACATCGACTCGCGCGCTGTTTTGATCAGGCGATGCCGCGCGCCCCAGTGGCCCTCGGTACGCTGCAGAACCTTCTTATGCTTCTTGCGGGATGTCACGCCCCGCTTCACTCGTGGCATTGTTTCTCTCCACCTCGGCGACCGGCGAACAACCGGACCGCACACCGCCTGCCGGACTTAGCCGTATGGCAGCAATCGTGTCATCTTGCGTGTATCGCCCTTCGAGAGCACCGTCGGCTGGCTCAGCGAGCGGTTGCGCGTCGGATCCTTCTTGCGGCGATATTTGGTACGGGCGGATTTGAGGTGCAAGTACTTGCCGCCCCCGGTCATGCGGACGCGCTTGGCGGTTGCCTTATGCGTCTTCAGCTTGTATTTCTTCATGGTTATTTCACTCCGGCCCTGGATGAGGGCGCCTTCTGGCGACTGGGCCGGTACTCTCCACACATCTCCGCCCGAACGCCGCGCACCAAGTCAGTATAACATAGCGTGTTTCCCGCGCGCAAGCCGTTTCCCCCAATTCGCGCCGAAAGAACGCTATCGTCACTATCGACGCTCGCGGCGGCGGAGCGCTAGCAGCGCCAGCATGGTCGCCAGTTGCGCCAGGCTGACGGGCCAGATGACGATGCCAAGGATGGCGTCGCGCGCCGAGCCAGCGATGGGAGCAAAGCCTGCCATCAGCACCGCCATCTGGGTCATCCCGGTCACGCGACTCCACCAGGGACCGCCCCCAACCGGCAGCTTGCCCGCTCTGAGCGCGAGCAGGGGGTGGATGTAGCGCACCACTGGAGGCAGCAGGCAGATCCACGGCAGCCCGCCCAGCAGAATCGCCGCCACCGCGCTCCAGAGCGTCAGCCAGGAGTCGGATTCGATGTCGAGCGAGCTGGCGAAGCGGGTTGATCCCTCACGGCGACCGAGCGCGCCATCCAGCCAGTCGCTGATCGTCGCGGTCAACACCACCAGCGTCCAGATGACGATGGCTGCCGTCTGCATGCGGTCGCGCGCGCCGGAGAGGACGAAGGCCGCCAGCGCGCAGCCCGTCACGAGGCGGCTCAGGGTCAGCACCGTCGCCCAGCGGTTCGGCTCGGGGCCAATCCGCCGCCGCAACGCGGTCAAGAGTAATGTCCACAGCAGGCAGGCGATCACAAGAAACGCCGCGAATCGCAACGCCACGTCATCCCCAAAGTCGCGCATGGTCAGGATGCCAAGCGGCGCGCCGATGACCACGGCAAGTAGCCAGGTGGCCTGGATGGCGGTTAAGCGTATGCCAGATTCTCGCGTCATGTTCTCTCGCTCCCGTCTCTCCCCTGAGCCGATATCGAGCGTCTATTCTAGCAGGCGTATACGAACATGGGTAGCCGTCTCCCCGTGCTTCGCGTGCTATACTATCGGCGTGTGTCCGCGCGCAAGCCGCATGTCAACAGCCGCGGGCGCTTTGGCGTGCGCCCCCTCCCCTAACCCC
>JAICKD010000662.1 GCA_025928125.1 Ktedonobacterales bacterium | reverse complement strand
GCGCCGCCCACGTCCCCAGCGCCGCCAGATCGAACACCTGCTCGCCCACGAGAACGCCCGCGCGTCCCTCTGCCAGATGCGCCGCGCCCGCCTCTGTGTATGTCACCAGCTTCATCGCTTCATCACTCCTAATGTGGCTATTAGTGAAATGACTTGGGAATGTGGTCTATGGGGTGGCCAGCATCAGCGCTGCCACGCCTGTCGGAGTATAGCACGGTCGGCGCCCTGTGACTTTTCTAGCAGAGCGGCAATCCTTGTGGTGGTATACTTCTATGAAACTCAGAGGCTTGTTTTATGCTCTGCATTAGTGGCCTTCAATTGTCCAAGTCATGTGGATAGATGCCCGACGTCGTGTATGCTCATGGCAGAGTTCTGCAGTCCGCGCAGGCGGGCTTTGTGGCCGTAGGCCATTTAGGCGCGACTTTAGTCGCCAGCCCGAAATAGATGAGGAAGTGCTATGTCCCAGGTGAGTCGGTATCTTGAGGCGGTTCGGCAGCGGGTGATCGTCTTCGATGGCGCGATGGGTACCATGATCCAGAACCTCGGGCTGGAGGCGGCGGACTACGGCGGCGCGAGCCAGGATGGCTGCCCCGAGATCCTCGTCCTGACACGCCCCGACGCCATCCGCGAGATCCATCGCGCCTATCTGGCCGCGGGCGCCGATGTGCTCGAAACCGACACCTTCACCGGCACGCGCCTCAAGTTGGACGACTATGCCCTGGGCGAGCGCACGCGCGAGATCAACGTCGCCGCCGCTCGGCTGGCTCGCGCCGCAGCCGACGAATTCAGCACGGCCGAGCGCCCGCGCTTCGTCGCTGGCTCGATGGGGCCGACCGGCATGCTGCCCTCCTCGGATGATCCCGCCCTCTCGAACATCACCTATCAGGAGTTAGCCGAGATGTACCGCGAGCAGGCGGCGGCGCTGATCGAGGGCGGTGTTGACCTGCTGCTGATCGAGACAAGCCAGGATATCCTCGAAGTGCGCGCCGCCATCACAGGCATTCGCCGCGCCTGGGCCGAGACGGGACGCCGCGTGCCGATACAGGCGCAGGTGACGCTCGACACGTCGGGGCGGATGCTGCTAGGGACCGATATCGGCGCATCTTCCACGATTCTCAGCCACCTGGGCGTGGACATAGTGGGCCTCAACTGCTCGACCGGGCCGGAGCATATGCGCGAGCCGGTGCGCTACCTCACCGAGAATATTCCGCTGCCGATCTCGACGATTCCCAACGCGGGCTTGCCGCTCAACGTCAACGGCCGCGCCATCTATCCGATGGAGCCGGAGCCTTTCGCCAGCGCTCTCGCCGAGTTCGTCGGCACGTTGGGCGTCAACATCATCGGCGGCTGCTGTGGCACGACGCCCGAACACATCGCGCGCATCGTTGCCCATCTGGACGACCTCGATCCCGCCCACCGCGCTACGCCACAACGGCGGCTCGGCGACTTCCCCGACGAGACGCGCCACCGCACCCAACTGCTGGTGGCCTCGGCCATGAGCGCCAACTCGCTCCATCAGGACCCCGCGCCGCTGATCGTCGGTGAGCGGGTCAACTCGCAGGGCAGCCGCAAGGTGAAGCAGGCGCTGCTGGCCGACGATTACGACACGCTGCTCCAGGTGGCGCGGGCGCAGGTGGATGGCGGCGCGCACGTGCTGGATGTCTGTGTCGCGCTGACCGAACGCGCCGATGAGCCGGAGCAGATGCGCCGCTCGGTGAAGAAGCTGGAGATGGGCGTCGAGGCGCCACTGGTGATCGATTCGACCGAGGCGGGCGTGATTCAGGCCGCGCTGGAAACGTATCCAGGCCGCGCCATCATCAACTCGGTCAACCTGGAGAACGGTCGCCAGCGCGTGGACGCTGTGCTGCCGCTGGCGCGCGAACACGGGTCGGCAGTGGTCGCGCTGACGATTGACGAAGAGGGGATGGCGAAGACGGCGGAGCGCAAACTGGCTGTCGCTCAGCGTATCTTCGAGATCGCCACGAACGAGTATGGCCTACCCGCCGAGGCGCTGCTCTTCGACGCGCTGACCTTCCCGGTCACCACTGGGCAGGAAGAACTACGCGATAGCGCTGTGCAGACGCTCGAAGGTATCCGCCGCATCAAGGCGGAGTTGCCGGGCGCGCTGACTATCCTTGGCGTCAGCAATGTGTCTTTTGGTGTGACACCCCATTCACGCGCCGCGCTCAACAGCGTCTTCCTCTATCACGCCGTGGAGGCGGGGCTGGACGCCGCCATCGTCAATCCGGCGCACATCACGCCATATGCGGAAATCCCGGAGGGCGAGCGTGCGCTCTGTGACGACCTGCTCTTCAACCGCAGCGAGGATGCCCTGCCGAACTTCATTGCCTACTACGAGCAGCACGGCGGCGAGCGCCCGCGCGAGGAGAAGGCCGACCCAACCGAGGGCATGAGCGTGGATGAGCGCATCCACTATCAGATTCTCCACCGGCATAAAGAGGGCGTCGAGGCGCTAGTGGATACTGCCATCACCACCCGCGCCGGAGCCGAGGCGGACCCCGACGCGCCTGATTGGAAGACGACCACAGAGCTTTCGCAGGCGGCGGTGGACGTGCTCAATGGCGTGCTGCTGCCCGCGATGAAGGATGTCGGCGACCGCTTCGGCGCGGGCGAGCTAATTCTGCCGTTTGTGCTGCAG
>JAICKD010000602.1 GCA_025928125.1 Ktedonobacterales bacterium | reverse complement strand
TCACAGTCGCGAACGAGTCTGCCTTTCCATCGTCGTGCGTCTTGGCATGCGCCAGCCAACCTAAAAGTTTAGCAAGAATCAGTCCACAGGTATTTCGGCTGAGAGGCCGCCCAGCCGTGCGCCCAGCCGTGCGCCCAGCCGTGCGCCCAGCCGCGCGCCTGGCCGCGCGCCACTGGTGGTTGGCGGCGCGAGAGCGGTATCAGGAATGCGTGTAGGGTGTGAGGAACGGGGATTGATAGCGAGCAATCGCAAGGACATCACACCACCGCATTGACGGATAGAAAGCGGAATCGCGAACATGGATGTTCGTCGCACTCCAGCGGAGACGGCGTCTGGCGAGAGCGAGCGGCGGAGCTGGCTCCAGGTCTCGGTGGCGCCCCGCACCCTCTGGCTCATCGCAGGCATCGCGCTGCTCTTCATCTGCATCGGGATCGTGCTGCTCAAGGGCATATTCGTCTTCCTGCTGCTCTTCACTGCCATCGTCTTTGCAGAGGGCATCCGTCCGGTGGTTGATCGGCTCCAGCGCTGGCATGTGCCGCGCCCTCTGGCCGTGCTGCTTGTCTATCTGTGTCTGGTGCTCATTCTGGCGCTGCTGATCTGGATTCTCTTGCGACCGCTGATTGCCCAGGTGACGCATCTGGTGAACAACTTCCCCAGCTATATGAATCGCATCGGCGGATTAGTGACCGGGCTAGAGCAGACGTTGAGTGGCAGCCCGCAGCTTAGTAGCGCGCTCAATTCGATGCGCTCGTCGCTGACTGGCCTCGCTGACGGCGTCCTGTCATATGCGATCTCGCTGCCGCAAACTGCAGGGTCGATCTTGCTCAGCATCGTGCTGGTGGCAGTGATGGCGTTCTTCTGGCTGACCGGCGTCGAGGAACTGAAGCCGCTCATTCTCAGCGTCTTTCCGGAGCAGTCGCGCGCGGTGGTGTCCGACATGCTGATTGACATGGGCATCCGCTTGAGTGGCTACGTGCGTGGGGTGGGCATCAACATGTTGGTGATCGGGGTCCTCAGTGGAGGGGCTGACTGGCTGCTCGGCATTCCCTATCCGACGCTCCTCGGTATCGTGGCTGGCCTCATGGAGATCATCCCCTATTTCGGCCCGTGGATCAGTGGTGGCGTCGCGGCGATTGTCGCGCTGCTGACTATCTCGCCCATCGCCGCACTTGAAGTGATCGTGGCGTACATCCTCATTCAGCAGATCGAGGGTCATGTGCTGATCCCCTATGTGATGATGCGCACGGTGAAGATCAATCCGCTGACGGTGGTGATCGCGGTCATCCTGGGAACGGAGCTGCTAGGCATCATCGGCGGTATCCTCGCGCTCCCGGTCGCCGCCATCGTCGAGGTCGTGATTATGGGCGCCATCGTCCCAGCGCTGCAACGGCGCGTGGATCATTCACACCACGCCTCGCATGCCCAGCCAACGGAGAGGCCAGCGGAGAGCGAGCGCCAGCAGCGCCTGCCCAGCGCGCCATGAGCGCGACAGAGAGCTTCCTATCGCGCATTGGCTACCTCACACTTCTCGCACCTTGTCGCCATCTGTAACCTCCAGCGTATCACTCTGTGTTAGCTCGCCGTTCCCCTGGCGCCCCACACGCTGGCAGCGCTCCTCAGGGCATGCGCAAGAGCCTGAACCACACTATCGACCCCACCACATGTCGTCGGCTCACTGTCGGCTGACCTCAGCCCTCCCGCGCTCAACGTGGAGCGTACGCCTGCGCTATCCGCGTAGCGGGTAGTCCTCACAGAACCACAGAGGTGTTGTTTGCACGCCCGAAGCTTTCCCCGCGTGACCCGGATAGTCACGCTGCTGTCGTTGGTCGCGCTGGCCCTGGTCGCCAGCGCCAACGTCGCCCCACCTGCCCTGGCCACCCCGCGCGTCCAGGCCCAGAAGGCCCAACTCTCCGCGAAGGCCGCCCAGAACCTGGCGCCGTTGAGCGAAGATCCTGCCAAGTGTGGCGTTGGCATTCCCTGCACTCCTCCGCTACTGCTTCATGGCGGTTCGGTTCAGCAGCACCCGGTGGTCTACCTGATCTTTTGGGGGAGTAAGTGGAACACCGACAGCAACCTGATGTCGTTGCATGCAAACCTGCGCGACACCTTCGCGACTCTGGCAGGTGGCGCATACAACAACATCCTGTCGCAGTATTACAGCGATCCCAACAACCAGGACTCTTACGTCCATAATGACGTGCAGCTTGGCGGCGAGTGGATTGATGCGCAAGATAATCCCACAATGTCCCTAGTTCCGTTCAACCTCAATTTCTTGAGTGAGGCGCAACGCGCTACAAGCAGTCAGGGGTGGCAACCCACGCCGGATGCACAGTTCATGGTCTTTCCGCAGACCGGTGTTGACACGCAAGCAGTTGCGGACGAATGTGGCGCGCACTTTTTTAACGGTACGTACATCTATAGTTGGGTCGACACGACAAGCTCTAATTCCCAGTGTTTGGCAACGTCGTCAGCTGTCAATGAGACGGCGACCCATGAGTACGCCGAGGCCGCGACCGATCCGGATGGCAGCGATTTGGCTTTGGCCGGTGGAACGGGCTGGTATACAAAAGAGGTGGATACGCCTGGACAGGAGATTGCTGATCTCTGCGCCGCGTACAACGGGACGGCGTACTTTCCGAAAAACGGTCTGGAGATGGGGGTCGAATTATTGTGGAACAACGCGAACAATGGCTGCGATATCGCGCTAGGGACTGAGTACGATGCTCCGCCGCCGGCACTACGCCATACGGTGAAGGGCGCGATCAACGACGCCTATGTCCGCTTAGGCGCAGATTCAGGCCTGCTAGGCGAACCGACCACCGAAGAATACTCGCCGCCCGGCGCGCATGGGACGATTGCCAGCCCCCAGCGCGAGTCGGATTTCCAGTTCGGTCGGATCTACTACTCGGCGGCTTCGGGCGC
>JAICKD010000114.1 GCA_025928125.1 Ktedonobacterales bacterium | reverse complement strand
CGCATTCACATTTGGCTGAGCCACAGAGACGGCGACCTGTAGTTACGACGCGGGCAAGTAGGCCCGCCACCCACATGCAGTCGCTCATATCAGAAAGTATCTGGATACATGCCCAGGTATGAGGCGTTCATACCTGGGCATCGCCTGTATGGAGTAGGTTCCCCTGGCCGTATATTTTCATGGTATCTCTCACGCTATCGGCCACCTGAGGTTACAAGTTATGCTTGCAGGCCACTGATAGAGGGCCATACAATTTTGTTCAGCAGCAGACTAATGGGTGAGGTTTGGCCGCCAAAGAATTCGAGTGAATGCACAGGCGGATTGCCGCAAGATATCATCTCACTATGATCTCGATTTTTAGGAGTGTGACGGTAGAAGCGATTCGGGCCGAGAACGCATAGGCCGCCGTATCATCTAAAGACGCAGCCGAGTTCAGATAGTTGATTTATAAATGGACACCACTATGAGTACGCGGAAGCCCGAAAAGAACACGCCGGAGTCCGAGAGCGCAGAGCGGCTGGAGGGACTGCTTCGCGATCTGGAGACGTTGCAGGCGTACCTTCAGGAGCGAGGCCGCCATGCCTACGACCTGGCGCAGCGCTTTCTGGCGAATGCGCGGCGTGACGCCGGATCGCGCGCCTACGACGAACGGCAGGCGACGATGCTGGAGTATCAGCACTACATCTGGCATGAGATCGCCGGGCGCGTCTCCCAGCTGCTCGTAGTCTATGGCGAGCCTGAAGAAACGTCTGATGCGCCCTCAACGACCAATCAGACGCCGAAGAGTGAACAGGACTCCTGAGCTATGGCACAACGCAACTCCACCACGCCAACGCCAACCGAGCGCCAGCGACAGCTTCAGCGCACGCTGCTCGCCATACGGCTCGGCGCGACCGTCTTCGGCGTGCTGGCGGGCGTCGTCTGTTACCTCGCACTGGACCAGTTCACGGCCATTGGGCTTGTGCCTGCCTTTGTGATCGGCCTAATCTTCGCGCTGCTCACCCGCACCGCCTCCGCCTCGCTCGCGCGCGACTGGCTGGTGCGCAACGCAAGCCGCGCCAGCGATGGGCGCAGGGATCCCCAGCCGCCAGCGGCAGGATAGCGTCTCATCGGCTGGCCCTCCTCTGTCGCGGATGGTTACAGATGTCTGCTTGCACGACGACATCAGGCCATTCTCACATGTGCGGCGAAGTCGGCGTTACCTATATGTCGTCATCCCGATTCTGCTCGTCGGGATCGCCATACTCATTGATGGGCATGAAGACCACGTCGCGCACGTAGGGATGAATACGCAGGCGGTTGCTCACCTTCTCTTCTGTGCCAGGCAGCACATAGGCGAGGAAGCCATGCTTGCGCGGGATGATGCGCAGCGGGCGAGCCTCGTTGGAGGAGAGCAGCCGTTGTGCCTGCCCGACCGAGACGCCAGAACGGAAGAAGATCGCGATGCGTCCCGGCCCAAGGAAGGGCGCTTGCTGGCGCGCGGGATCAGGCTCGAAGCGCCCGACGATGGCCTGCGCGGCATGCTCCGCTTGATCGTGCAGTCGCTCGAACGCGGGCCGCGCGCGCTCGGTCAGGCCGCGCGCCGAGGCAGTCAGCCGCCCAAAGACATCGCCCAGGCGCGAGGATGGCGCTGGCTCATACGCTGGAATCGGGTGGACTCCGCTGGCGCGCGCCTCGTGTTGATACTCCAGCGCATCGCGCAGGCCGGGGCGCAGATCGCTCCACCACTGCCGCACGCGCTCGGTGACTTGCCTGTCCTCCGAGGGATCGTGCTCGCCGTGCTCCTTGGCATCGCGCCGACGGTGCAGCTCCCGGAGGCGCTCACTGCGGGGATCCTGATACGCTGAGGGTGGGATGCCTGTGGGTGGCTCCCCAGGCATGGGTCGGCCGTTGGGCGAGGCGAAGCGCTGCTGGCCGGTCCGGTCGATGCGCGGGATGGCGCGGCGGTGCAGGCTGGCGGCGGCCTCCGGCAGTGTCCCTGGGATGGATGCGTCCGACGCTGGGAGCGGTGGCCAGACGGCGCGCTCGTCGGTATCGAGGAAGCGCGGGCGGGTGCTCAAGATCGTTCCAGGCGCGAGAGCAACAGTGGGCTGCTCCGCGATAGACCACTCTTCCTCACCACTCTCGCCGTTATCGGTCTCATCGAGAATCTGATCGTCGGCGAAGGCGGACAGTTCCGGCTCGGGCGGTGGTGGTGGCGGTGGTGGCGGCGGCGGTGGTGGCAACGGCGCGTTTTGTGGGTTCGTGCCGCCACGCGGGCGCGTCATGGAGGCCAGTGTATGGTGGCGCGGGTACCCTGGCGGCTCAGGCGACGCGTCGGATGAATCCGCGCTCTCGGCGTGCGCGGCGGCGACGGGCGCGCTCATCTCAGCCGATGGCCCGGTCTCGCTCTCGAAGCTATCCCCGCTGTCGGCCATCGCGTGCTCGTCCGACTTCTCGGCTTCCCCAAACTCCTCCAGGAAGGCGGGCGCCAAATCGCGGGTCGCGCGCGCGTCATCCGCGCCTTCATCTACTTCGTCGGCTATGTCGGATATGCCGCTAGCGCCTGGCTCGGCCAACGCGTCCGCGACTGTGGGAGTCTCTTCCAGCGTCACTGCGGGAAGCTCTGCCGTTATTTTTCCGCTGTCGTCCGATGATTTGGATTTGGTCATATCGATTCCCTCAAGCCACTGTCCCAGAACGGCGTGAGCCTTTTGATCTGGCTAACCACGGCTCCGTTGCTTGACGTCTTCCTCGTGTCTCCGCACGCCTCACGCCGTGTATGCGCTAGCTGATCAAGCCGTCAAAGTTTGTCCCGATCTGACCAACGTTGGCCATACGTCCCTCAATTGGTTACTATACTTCCATTGTTACAGCAGATGCGCGCCAGCAAGTAGCCCTCAGTACAGGCGGCAAGTGGCGCGGCGCCCTGCGCGGGGTCAGGGAGCCAGTGGGAGAAATATGCTACTGCTCCATGACCCTTGGGTAGTGGAATATTCCACCATTGCGCGGCTACTCGCCTGGCTGCCCCAGATAGTTGCTCAGCAGTTGTCTGGCGTGACGCGCGACATCGGGCCTCAGCTCGTAGAAGGTCATGCGGTCGCGGTCATAGAGCGTCACCAGCCCGGCGTCGCGCAGCTTCACCATGTGGTGTTTGGTCGTGGCCTTGGTCAGGTCCATTCGGTCAGCCAGCTCGGTCAGATACATCTGGCGCTCGGCAAGCAGCCGCAGAATGCGCAGGCGCGAGGGATCGCCCAGGGCAAGGAAGAAGCGCAGCGTCTCTTCGTCGGGCGCGCGCGGGTCGCCACGACGTGCATCGGGTGAGGCGTGGACCAATGGGGCGCAGAACGTCAGCGTGCCATGCCAGACGTGATAGAGGACGGCAGGGCGGCAGAAATAGCTGGGGGAGAAGACGATACGCCGCAGGCCAGCCGCGCTCTGCCACTGCACGCCGCGCATAGACTGTTCGATAAAGGCGTCAGGCGGCATCTCGGCGCGCCGTCGCTCCAGAGCGTCCGCCTCCTGGCGCAGCATCGGCAGAATGCGCTCCTGTTCATCGGCGAAGACGGCGTCGTACCAGACGCGCAGGGCCGCCAACAGCGCGTCGCGCGTACCTTCTAGATTATCCAGCACGGAGGCGACGGTTGGGCGCATATCTTCGGGGTAGCGCGCCAGTAGCCGCTTGTAGGCCGTCCCCCTAGCGGTAGACGCCGCCAACTCTTCAAGCGTCGCGGCAAGCAGTTCCGCCCAGTCCGGCCCTAACCCCTCCTGGTCCAGCAGCACCTCGGTCAGTTTCGCTGAGGGAAACTCGCGTAGCCACGCGAGGAATTCCAGTGGCTCGCGCGGTTCCGGGCAGCGCCAGACCAGCGAGATGAGCGTGGCGTGGAGTGACCCGGACCGTCCATCGCCCAGGTAGCGGCCCAGCAGGGTCAGCGCTTCGGGATTGGCTTCGTCGCAGCGTTTGCGCGCTGACTCGATCCACTCGCGGCCCACATCATAGTCGGCATAGTCATGCTCCGCGGAGGCGAGCGCGACATGCAGGCTGATGAGAAAATCGTAGGTGACGCTCACCAATATCTCGACATCGAGAATACGTCCGCGGCGCAGATCAACCGCGCGCGGTGCGGCGAGACGTGGATCGGTGCGTGTATCCACCAGCGTTCTCCTGACTGGACGACTGCGGCGCGATGAAGTCCATTCCGCCAACCAGCACGTCTGGTAACATCTGACGAACGGGGCGAGCGCCGTGCGTGCATCGTACCCGCGAGCGCCAGCTTTATGCAAATCGCTCCCTCAGATGGCTATCACCAGTGTGTGATATGTATCTTACAGCAGATTTCGCCGGGCCGCATCATGCCGCGATGTATCCGCTAGGGCGCCGATGGTACAATACGCAAAACGGCATAATGGCGCGTGCGAGCGACTATCCTCTCAAGGAGCGGTATGGGTACACAGTGGGCAGTGTTGGTGGCGGCGTTTCTGGCGTCGGCCGTCGAATTCGTCGAGGCGTTTACCATCGTATTGGTGGTGGGCATCACCATCAACTGGCGGAGCGCGTTCGCGGGTGCGGCGGCGGCGGCGCTGGCGCTGGCGGCGCTTGTTGGCGTGTTTGGGACGGCGCTTGTGCGCACCGTGCCGCTCGAAGCGCTGCGGTTCGCCGTGGGTATTCTGCTGGTGCTCTTCGGCCTGAAGTGGCTGAAGAAAGCCATTCTGCGCTTTGCCGGACTCAAAGCGATGCACGATGAAGAGGCGATCTACGAGGAGCAGTTGGCGGAAATGCGCGCGCGCGGCGAGCATCACCAGCAACGGTTCGATCCCTTCGGCGTCGTGACCTCGTTCAAGAGTGTGCTGCTGGAGGGGCTGGAGGTCGCGTTCATCGTCATCACCTTTGGCTCGGCGGCTGATAGCATCGGCTCGGCGATCTGGGGCGCGCTGGCCGCGGGTGTGCTGGTGGTACTGGTGGGGGCGTTGGCGCGCGCGCCATTGCAGCGTGTACCCGAGAACACGCTCAAGTTTATCGTGGGCATCATGCTCACTAGCTTCGGCACCTTCTGGGGCGGCGAGGGCATCGGCATCGCATGGTGGCGCGAAGACCTCTTTCTGCCGATTCTCGTCGTCTTCTATCTCATCATCACAGGCCTGCTGATTCTCTGGCTGCGCCAGTACGCGCCAGCGAAACATGCTGAAGTCGCCGCGTCGGAATCGGCAGCCGGGGAGGCGCTTTCATGAACGCGATACAGCGCGCGCTCAAGGCAACGTACAACTTCTTCGCGGGCGACGTGATATTGCTAGTCGCCACGGCGGTCGCCTTCGTGCTTGGCCTGCTGCTGGTCCATTCACTGGCCGCGCCCAATCCGCTGGTGGCGGTGATCTTCGTCGGCTGCATCGTCGGTGGGTTGGCGTTGACGTTGGGCCGCGAACTGCGCGGGCGGGCGCGCCAGCGATAGCCTCCGCGATCACGCGATGCGCCGCCGCACCAGCCAGATGGTGAGCGCCAGCAGGGCAACCGCCAGCCCAATGAGGACGGCGCTCTCAATGCCCTGGAACGCCCAGAAGCGATCCGCCGGTTGCCAGACGATGGTCGAGAGCCAGCCATGCGCGTGAACGCAGCTAGTGAAGGCTGATCCAGCGCGCGAATCCACATGGCCATCAGGAGCGCACGTTGTCCATACATCGCTAGAGTTCAAACGCCGCCCGGCCTTATCCACATACCCAATAAAGAGAATCCAGTCGCTCGCCTTGAAGTTCGTTGGGCCATTCGATACGTAGGGATTCCAGGTGGCAGCGAGCGGCGGCAGCCAGTTCTGCCGACCCCAATTCCAGATCGCGATGGCGACGCCTATATAGCCGCCCAACGTCACGAGCATCGCTGGGACGGTTCGGCGCAGCAGCGCACCGGCGGCCAGCCCCAGCGCCAGCGCAAAGAGCATGTAGGCCAGTGGCAAGACACCCATAATGGGATAGTCCTGACCACCAATCATATCGCTGGCGCCGCCAACATTGAATGGTCCCTTCCACCAGAAGACGAGCGGAATGAATGCGGCAAAGACCAGCGCCAGCGCGAGAGCCAGTCCGCCGATTCTCACTAGCAGCCAGCGCAGCCTCGTCACGCTCTGGGTCCAGATCAGGCGGAACGTTCCCGTCTCCAGTTCGCGCGCCACCAGCGGCGCCCCGACGAACACGCCCAGCAGCGGTGGCAGGATGAGAAACGCCAGAAGGACTGGCTGAGTGTTGATACTGTACTTGCCAGTGAACGTGCCGATGATATTGCCGCATAGCTCATTGTAATCCTGGCGCTGGAAACACGCCGCCACGCTCATGCCACTCGTTATCTGATAGAAATCGTGGTACATGGCGTGGCCCAGCACGACCATATAGATAGCTAGAGCGGCGACCCCGATGGCGAAGACAAGCGCTTCTATGCGGTGCTGTCGCCAGGTGAGCCAGATCATCGCGCCACCTCCTCTTCACTCTTCGCGGCGGCTGAACCGTCTGCGCTGAGTGCGCCTTCCGCCGTCGAGTTGTCCTGTGATTGGCCGAGGTAGGCTAGCACGATATCTTCCAGCGAAACGTCCTGCTGCTGCCAGGATGCGTCGAAAAGCTGTCCGTTGAGGCGCACCAGCAGGGTGGTCTGGCGCTCGGTGTGGCTCACTTCGATAACGTTGTGCAGGCTGGCGATGGCGGCAGGGTCAGCGCGCGGGCCGACCAGGCGCTTGTGGGCGCGCAGTATCTCGTCTATCTCGCCCGCTAATTGCACCTGCGAGGCCGAGAGAATAACCAGATGCTCGCAGACGCGCTCCAGGTCGCTAATGATATGCGAGGAGAGTAAGACGCTCAGACCCTGCTCAATCGTCGCGTCGAGCAAAATGCGCAGAAAGTCGCGACGCGCGAGCGGATCGAGGCTGGCCAGCGGCTCATCGAGCAGGAGCAGATCGGGGCGTTTGCCAAGCGCCAGCGCCAGCGCCACCTGCGCCTGCTGACCACCTGAGAGCTTGCCTGCGCGGGCGTCGAGCGGGATGCGCAGCTTCTCCAGGCGGGCGAGCGCCGTCTGCTGATCCCAGCGTGGATTCAGCGCGCGCCCCATCGTCAGCAGGTCGGCGACCGAGAAGCCGCGATAGAGCGGGTGATCCTGCGCGACGAAGCCGAGGCGCGGCAGGGCCGCGATCTGGTCGGTATAGGGTGAGCGACCGAAGACTCGCACCTCGCCTGCGGTGGGACGCAGCAGTCCAGCGGCAAGTTGCAGCAGTGTCGTCTTGCCCGCGCCGTTCGGGCCGACCAACGCCGTCACGCGGCCAGCGGGCAGCGCGAACGAGCAGTCGCGCAGCGCCCACTTGCGTCCAAAGCGCTTACCGAGAGAGGCCGTTTCGAGGGCGATGTTTTGCTCGTTCATGCGGTACCCTCGCTTTGCGTTGCCGCGCTATGCCAGGAGGCATTGCGAAAGGTCGTCATAAAGAGTGCGAGGATACTTTCTTCGTCCAGACCGGCCTCATGGGCGCTGCGAAGCCAGCGGGTCAGGCTGCGACTGAGCGAAGCCAGGCTGGCTGGCGCAGTCGCAGCCAACGTCTGAATGATGAAAGTCCCCTGCCCCGGCCGACTGGCCACCAGCCCTTCGCGTTCTAGCTCGCGATACGCTTTGAGGACGGTGTTGGGATTGATGATGACCTGCTCGACCACCTCGCGCACCGTGGGCAGCTGGTCGCCCACCTTAAGTAGGCCCAGCCGTAGCGCCTGCTTCACCTGCTGGACGATTTGCAGGTACGCGGGAACGCCAGTGTGGGTATCCAGGTGAAACGCGATCATGCGCCTTCTCCGCTTTCTGCGTACTTCACTATTACGCTATTGAATTAGCATAGTAGCACAATAGTAGCAGAGCGAACTAAGGCTGTCAAGCGTTGGAGGGAGGTACGTGGAGGAGAAGTACGGGCGGGGAAGTGACTCCCCGCCCGTATTGCATTTTCCCCAGGTCGCCGAACCTGTTACGCCGTGGGTTTGTCCTGCTGTTGGGCGCGTTTTGCCATGGGCTTCTG
>JAICKD010000745.1 GCA_025928125.1 Ktedonobacterales bacterium | reverse complement strand
GAGGATGTGCTCTCTGGTCTGCGGCATGGGGCCATCAGGCGCCGAGACGACGAGGATCGCCCCATCCATCTGGTCGGCGCCGGTGATCATGTTCTTGATGTAGTCGGCGTGTCCCGGACAATCGACGTGGGCGTAGTGGCGCTTCTGGGTCTCGTACTCGACGTGGGCGATGGCGATGGTGATGCCGCGCTCGCGCTCCTCGGGCGCTTTGTCGATCTGGTCAAAGGCGGTGTACTTGGCCTGCCCCTTGTCCGCCAAGACCTTGGTGATCGCCGCGGTCAAGGTCGTCTTGCCGTGGTCAATATGCCCAATCGTCCCCACGTTCACATGCGGCTTGTTCCGCACAAACTTCTGCTTCGCCATGAAGCTGAAAACCCTCCTGTGTGCTCGCGCTCTCCGGCACACGAACCGGGCGCCACGCCTCGTACGTTAATTCCTGTAGATGCGCGCGGCCCAGTACACAATAAAACGTTCCACCGCTTCTCAGCCAGCCTGCGCCAGCGAATCAGCGGGGGAACCGTTGGAGCCCGCGATGGGATTCGAACCCATGACCCCAACCTTACCAAGATTGTGCGCTACCTCTGCGCCACGCGGGCATATAGATGTGTAGTGGCGCCCTAATGAACGTCGTAGAACGTTCGTCAGGCGGTGGCTAGGGTAGGATTCGAACCTACGAAGGCGTAAGCCAACTGATTTACAGTCAGTCCCGTTTGTCCACTTCGGTACCTAGCCATGCAGAGTTGTGAATGCGCATATGGCACGCCACCGCATTGGGATGCGCCAACAATGCCACGGGGTATTATCGCTGTTCCGCGCGTTGTTTGTCAAGACGCCCGCATGCATGCTTCGTATTTCGCCTGAGACGCGGCTCGCCGTCGAGCGGGAACTGGCAGGATGGGCGCTCTGCCACACCTCCGAGGGAGCCAGGGGCTGGGTTCCGAGGAAATGTCTGACACGCCTTCCAGACTGACGAGTGCGCTGTGGCGCGGTTGTTGCATATAGCCTTACCAGGACACACCGTCTGGTGAATCCGCGAGGGTCGCGAAAACCAGTATGGGACAAGGATGTTGGTATGGCCTGGGTACTTATTGTAGATGATGATGCATCGATTCGGGATTCGCTGGAGTTCGCGCTGCACACCGCTGGGTACGCGATTGTGGAGGTCGGAGACGGCGAGGACGCCCTGGATGTGTTGCGCGCTACGCCCTATCACGCGGTCGTTTTACTCGACCTGATGATGCCAGGAATGACTGGGCAGACAGTGCTGGAGATACTGGAACAAGATTCTCAACTGGCTCGCTGCCACGCCTGGATTGTCATGAGCGCTGACCACGAGGCGCTCGATAGCATCCCTCAGCAACAGCGCGCTGATCTGGGGTTGACACTCATCGAGAAACCATTCGACATAGACGATATGCTGGCAGCCGTCGCCCAGCAGGTGGCGCGCCTGCCCGAAGATGCGCTCTGAGACGCCAGGGGCCGAAATACAGTGCGCAATCAGCAACTCTGCAATTGACCACTTGACAGCATGTAATCTCCTTGTATAATCGTGCTGCGCGGCGCATAGTGCGTTCGCAGCCATCAGGGCTGAAGGAGAAAGCATGGAACGGAAGACATCTCGCAACCTGTATCTCATCGCCATCTTGTTGGAAATCGTCGGCATCATCCTCTTCACAATCGGGACCACGGCAGCGATTGCGACGGCGAATTCAGATGGCACCGTGAGCGCCGCTGGCGGAACGAGTTTCAGCATCCTTGGCTTGATCGCGATCCTCTTGCTGATCGTTGGTAGCGTCTTCGCGCTTATCGCGTGGATCGGCGCGCTCATCAAGACGGCACGCCTGGGCCAGTGGCTCTGGTTCATCCTGCTGATCGTCTTTAGCGGCATCACGATGCTGGTCTACATCTTCGCTGGCCCAACCCAGCCTGCCAATTCCGGGCAGATGGCATAACAACACAACATACCCTGGCGCATTTTCAACGGCTCCTCCGTCCGCATGGGCGCGAGGAGCTTTTGTTTTGCCGTATGCCACTCACGTCAATGGCAGCCCCATCGAACGCAGCAGCGCGGGCAGGCAGGCATCATGCCCGGCAATCAATGGTGGCACACCATCGGGAAGCCGCGCCCAGAAGAAATCGAAGGCGAAGCGCTCGCTGCCATCCGAGGGGAATTCCTCCCAATGCCTCCAGATCTGTGGCGGCGTTTCGGTACATTGCAGGTGGAAG
>JAICKD010000008.1 GCA_025928125.1 Ktedonobacterales bacterium | reverse complement strand
CCGATTCATCGATCCGCAGTGGCGCCGTGGTGATAACGCCCCCCTGGCCCGGTTCGACCAGTCGCCAGCGGCGGAGCGGCTCCTGGGGCAAGAGCGCGCTCCAATGGGCCTCGTCGAGCGCGGCGAGCGCCATCCCAAACGTTGGCCAGGGGCGCGCGGCGTCGCCCTGGGCGCTGGCGCAGAGGGCGGCAAACCGGCCATCAAGCTCGATGCCCGCGCAGAGGAGCAGCGTGTCGCGCTCGAAGGCCGAGAGGCCGAAGACCTCGCAGAGACGCTCTAAGGCGGCTGGCGCATCGCCAGTCATCTTTGGCGAGGGAGGAAGCGCAGGCCCAGCATCAGGCGGATTGTCGTCGAGGGCGTTTGAAGCACGGCGGTGTGCGGCGTGCCGTTCCAGGGCGACGCGCACCCGATCCAGCGACGCCATGAGAAATCGCTGGTTGGCGCTCTGCCAGGTCTGCCGTGGTTGCCGCGTGGTAGCGCCCATTGAAATCCACCTGCTCGAATCGCTACATCATCGATTGCGACTGCTCCGTGACGGGACGGCAACATCCGGCGCGGCGCGCATCAGGACGGACGCCTGATAAGTCGCCGAGAGCCGAAAGCGCGCCTGGAGCGCGGACCAGAGTTTGGTCAGGTCTTCCATACTTAAGAATTCAGGAGAAAGGGTGATCTGGTCAATGGAGTCGATCACATCCGCGAAAACTGACGCGCCCGACCCACTACGTTCGGCCAGCGATGCCAGCGTCGGCGCAATCGTCTCGTGGGTTAGTACGGGCGTCTGATGCAGTAGCTCCATCGCGCTGCCCAGCAACGTCTCGGCGTGGTAGTCGCGCTCGCCGTACGCGGTGAGCAGATAGTGCAGATCGAGCGAGAGCGGGACCGCGCGCGCGCCGTTTGTCCGCGTGGCGTCCGAGGGAATCGCGCGCCAGGCAGTGTTGGGTGTGATGCGGTAGAGATAGATATTGAGCTGGCTGCGCTCGTCCGCGCCCGTGGTGATGCGGTCGGGCGGCATCGCAGTGACGGCAAGCTCGCCCACGACGGCCGTCGCGCCGTGCATGACGAGGCCGTTTTCGAGCACGCTTTTGATGACGCTGGTAACCGATGCAATGCTGAGCGGGCTGCTCATCTCGCCCATCCCCTCGAACCCCAGATAAACCCATTACACGCGGACGGCTGCTCGACCTTGCCGCACGAGGAATCTCCCTACAAAGACGCACGGAATGCCCAGGAGGTGACGCGATATGTGGATGGGGCCATTATAGCACGGCGCGTGGTATGCTGGCACCATGCTGGCGGTGCGGGAGATGCAAGAAAGTACGTATCATGAAGCGCCATGAAATGTTTGCAATGTTTGCCTTCTCCACGCTGATTCTCTTCCTCCTCACTCTGATCTTGACTGCTTGTGGCTCCGACGTCGTCGGCTCGACGCTCTTGATGACACCTACCGCGACCATTTCACTGGGCGTACCGGCTTGCGTGTCCAACCAACTCTCTGGGCAGTTCCGCGCTGGCGGCTACGCGACGGGGAATGCGACCGGAGAGATTCTCCTGCGCAACGTCTCATCGTCTGCCTGCGCCCTCCATGGGAATGTCGGCCTCTCTGGTCAGGATGCGCACGGCCAACGCATCGCTGCGACTGAGATGAATCAGCCACGGGTCCTTGCTCCGGTGATTTTGCCTCCTCACACGCCGATGGCGTCTCCAGGTGTCGATCCGACTGCTGGCGCGTACCTGGTGATGTTGCTCATTGGGGCCTATCGCGATGATCCCACCAGCGCAAATGGCGTGTGTAGCGACGCCAATGAGGTGACGCCAGCGCGGTTAGTGCTCTCAGTTGGAGCAGTAGTCGTTCCGGTGGCCAACGACGATCCGGAAGGCGTGGGGTTCACAGCCATGTACGGCTGTCACGGTGTTATTTTAGGCGAAGGAGCCGCCCTCTCCTCCTAGTTCAACCAGACATCGTCAGACATCGTGCTGGTGATGGTTGTCTCGCAAGCGTTCTCCCTTGAGAAGGTGATGACTATCAAAGACAACCATCTCATCAGAGTGAATGTCTTTGATGACTCCCTGATCGTCCTTGGTCAGGCGGGGTGACATGCTCACCATCAGTCGCGGAAAGCCGCTTGCCTCCAGACGGATACCGAACAACCAGGATTAGCCGCAGGGCTTCAGCCTGCGGCCCGCCCGGATTACCTGCAAGTCGTCCATCCGCCACAACGTGTGCCTTGCGGCCCCTCCCCTATGAGGGGAGGGGGTAGGGGGAGGGGTCCGCCTATCCCCCAAACGAGAAGCTCGCGACCATACTCGCCAGATCGGCGTCGGCGTTGTCGCCCTTCACCGAATCCGTGCTAATCTGGTACTCGTAGTCGCCGTGAATCACGTAGTAGTCTATATGCGTCACACTGATCTGCGAATTGGGGATATCCTGAACCAGTGGGCTGCTCTTATAGCCCGGCTCGCCGCCGAGAGTCGCCGGTTGCAGTGTCTTGTTGGTGGCGAGGCTGGCCGCGCTCTTGGCAATATCCTTGTTCTTCATATTCAGAACGGTGATCGTGCAGGTCGAGATGAGCGACGCGGCGCTATGGGCGTCGCCTGTGCGCGTGATGATGAGGTTGAAGGGGATAGCCGCGTCGGTGGACGGGGTCGCATTGTACGAATTCGGCTGCCAGTTGCGCGGATAGGTCACCTTGAAGCCGTACGTTGTGTTGCTATAGGCGCCGCCGGGCAGGTTCAGTTGCGGCGTCGATGGCGAGCCGCATGCGGCAATAATCAGACAGACCGCGCCCGCCAGCGCGACGGCAAGCGCACGCAACAGCCACCCCTGGCGCCCGGCGAACCCACGCATATTCGTCTCTCCCTCGACTGATAGCCGTTCAATCAGGCGCAGCACACTATAGCGTCTGAGCCATACGCCGTCAATTCATCGGCCTGATTGGGTAGAGAGCGAGCCTGGATGGAGCGCGCGGAGTGGAGGTTGCCAATGACCGAACAAGAAGACATCGCCATCCACATGGTCTATCTGGGGCTGGGCAGCAATATCGGCGACCGCGACGCCAACCTCTCCGCCGCGCTCCGGGCGCTAGCCGCCGTCGTTACTATCGAGCATGTCTCCTCGGTCTATGACACCGCGCCGATGCTCTATACTAACCAGCCGCGTTTCCACAACCTGGTCTGCCAGGCCACCACCAGCCTGACTCCCGGTGCATTGCTCCACGCCGCGAAGGAGATCGAGCGTCAGCTTGGCCGAACGTCGGGGCCGCGCTATGGTCCACGGGTGATCGATATTGATTTGTTGCTCTATGGCAGGTTGATCGTCAACACACCAGCGCTGACCATCCCGCATCCGCGCATAGCGGAACGCGCGTTCGTCCTTGCGCCGCTGGCGGAACTCGCCCCTACGCTGACACATCCAGTACTGGGCGAGACCATGGTGGAACTGCTGCGCCGTGTGCCTGAGAGCGATGTCGAACGGGTGGGACCGTTGCCCCAACCCTAACGAGAGAGTATAATGCCCCCGGTGCGAGTGGCTGGTTAGTCTCCGCATATGGCGTCACGGCGACGGCGTCATCCAACCATTCGGAATGCGTTGCGCCTGGTATTCTAGAGAGTTTTCACATGCCACAGGATTCTGTACTCAAAGGTCGGCTCGAAGGGTTCCGTCCGGCTGAATTGTTGCAGGTCATGGGGCTGAATTCCAGCACCGGCGCGCTCCACCTCCACTCCGAGGACGATCGCTCCGGGCTAATCTACGTCGAGTCCGGCTCGATTGTCAGCTGCACCGAACTGGATACCGAGGCGCTGACCCTGGGGAATGTGCTGCAGCAACTCAACATGGTGACCCCCGCGCAAGTCGACCGCGCCTACCTTATGCAGACGCAGGATCCTCTTGGCAAGCGCATAGGCGAACGGCTGGTTGACCTGAATACCCTTTCGCGCGAACAACTGGCGATGGCGCTCAAGACACAGGCGCTCTGGACGTTGCGCGAGATGGCGCTCTGGCGCGAGGGTTCGTATGAGTTTCGCCCCGACGAACGCGCGCCACTGGACTCTGGCGATCTCCGCCTCTCGATGACACAGGCGGTGATGGAGATGATGCGCTACGAGCAAGAATGGAACGAGCTGGCCGAGCAATTGCCCGATGGCACTCGCACGCACCTCGCGCTGGCGTCGATGCCTCCCACACAGCAGCCGCTCCAGTTCCCGACAGGCGTCTGGCGCGTCATAGCCCAGGTCAACACACAGCACAGCGTTCGCCGTATCGCAACTGCCGTCCGACAGCCTGAGGAGCAAGTTGCTCATCAACTGGCGCATCTGGTGCGCGAGCAGCTCCTCTTGCCGGTCGGGGTTGCGGGCGCGCCGGGACTTCCCGACGAAGCCGAGCGGCTGAGCATGAACAACTTCGACCTCTTTTCGCTCGTGCAACGCATGGAGCAGGACTGGATCAAGAAGAAGACGCCGGTCGATCAGCTTGTGGCGCTCGCGGCGTTTATCAATCAGACGATGCTCGCGCTTGAAGAGGCCTGTCGGGGTCAGCATTTAGGTCTGGCTCCCGATACCCTCGCGATTCTCCTCGCGCGCGAGCGATTGACCGGCGTCAGCGGGTATGATTTCAAGATTGACCGTAACCGCATTGACGTTGACGACTTCGCGGCTTATTGTAAGCGCACGCTCGATGGCAACATGCGTGGCCGCTTCCAGGTGGCGCCGGAGTTCTATCGCGCCGTTCTTGAGACGCTGTTACACGCCCTGGGGACCGCGTTCGAGGCGATCAACTCTCGCATCGCGTCACCACGGGTGCGGGCGCAGAATAAAGAAGTCTGGGAAGAGCTTTTTGCGACGTTTCGCGGGCAGTCTGTCGCCGACGAATGAACGGTCGATGCTGAAATGCTGAGAAGTTGAGATGTTGAAGTGATGATCGCGGCGGGCGATGCGGGCGGCAACGAGCAACGTTGCATGGTGGCGCGGCAGAGGAGGAATCTCATGCATGCATTCGGATCGATTCCACGGAATCCCGGCGCGTCTCGGACACGGCCGCTCTACGACCCAGAGCCTGGCGCGGATGACAGCGGCAAGCTGGTGCTTGTCGTCGATGATTCGAACATGATCTGCCGCATCGTGAAATTCTCCCTGCAGAAGTATGGTATCAGCACGATGCTTTTCCATAGCGGCGTCGATGCGCTCAACGCGCTGAAAGAGGGCGCGGCTCCGGTTCCCGATCTCGTCCTGCTGGATATCAATCTGCCCCATATGAACGGCTACGATGTGGCAACGCTGCTCAGCCACAAGCGAGAGTTCCGCTCGGTACCCATCGTGATGCTGTCGGGGCATGATGGGATTATCGACCGATTTCGCGCCAAACGCGCCGGAGCGGACGAGTTCATCTCGAAGCCGTTTGACGAACCTGAACTGGTCAATAAGATATTCCCGCTGCTTGCCCTCGATATTCCAGAGGATATGGCGGGCCACAAGGTATAAGCAGGCATAAGGCTGAGACGGGCGAAACCGTGGGTGAACAGGAGACTGAGGGCGGCCTCTTTTATGAATACTTCTCATCAGGATGACTCGGAGCATGCATCTCCCGCATCGGGCGCGCAGGCTCCTCTCAATCTTTCGCAGCTCCTCGCACTGGCGCGGGCGCACACAATCGATGAGCAGCACATTGCCTTGGAACAGGTAAATCGCGGCGAAGCGCCAATTGCCCCGCCCGAAGGCGATCCCTATCTGCTCTTCACCTGCGCCGACATCGCGTGCGCCGCGCCGCTCACGCAGTTTCGCGAGGTCTTGCCAACGCTACCCACAACCGTCGCGCTCCCACTCAGCCCGCCATGGATGCTCGGTTTCTTCGCGCTGCATACGGAGCTGATTGGGCTGGTTGATCCAGCGCCGTTCCTGTTCGACGCGCCAGAGATGGCGAGTCTTTCGCGCTCCCGCGCGCGCAACGGGCGTGTCATCAAACCCGGCGCGGCTTCTCCCAGTGGCGAAAGTTGGCGGCTGGCGACTCCTGAGAGCGGCCCGACAGCGCTCATTATTGGGGCTGGCGAACGGATGCTCGCGCTGGCTGTGGCTGGAGTTGGCGACATGGCGTACGTCCAGCCCGGCGAGATACAGAGTGAACGCCTGGATATGACTCCCGCCCGCGCGCCTGCTCCACGCTTCCGGGCCGGAATCTATAGGGAACCTTCCAGCCAGACGACGCTGTATGTCGTGAAGATAGACGTGTTGCTCGATGCCCTGCTCGAGGCGTTGATGAGCGTGGAGGCATCGGCCCATGAATGATCCGTACGTCCACAGCGAGGCGGAAGAGGCATCGGTAGCGCTTGGCCAGCGCATCGACGCCGTGCGTGAATTGATCCGTCAGCTCACCATTTCACCTGCCGCAACAGACGAAAGCGCGATTTTGCCCCCGTCGCCAGAGAATTTCCGCCTGCTCTGCGAGCGCCTGCGGCGCCTGCTGGAGCAGTCGGGCATGGCGGACTGCGCCCGCGCGACACTCAGCCTCGAACAGGCCAGTGAGGGTCTGCCTTCGGAAGAGAGCTTGGGCGCGATCGATGCGGTGCTGACGTACATACGCGCCCGTATTCGCGATGTTACCCTGCCTGGCAGCACTGGCAAAACCCCTGCGGTTACCGCTACCCCAGCCGATGCGGACGAGCGGCCTGCTAGCGACGCTGACGCTATCGTCGCGGTAGACGAGCCGAGCCAACCCGACCTGATAGATGAGCAGACGGATGCACATGACGCGGATGACGCTGGCGCGGATGACGTTGATCGTGCCGCAGTAGAGGCTGAGCCGGACGATGAGGCAGATGAGATAGTCGACGAGAGCCAGTATTCGGTAGAGACGCAGGCAATCATCCGCACATTCAAGGATGCCCCGCTCCGCCAGCGTGCGCCCGGTGAGGTTGCGCATACGCTCCACCAGCCAGCGCGCGACCAGCGCGATGCGATTCCCGAATCGATGCGCCGCGAGTGTTTGCTAGAAGCCACAGGCGATCTCGCCGACCTGCGCGCCATGATCGCCTCGTTTGGCAAAATGCCCGGCAGCCTGGATGACCTGCGCGACATGTGGCAACTCGTCCATAAGGTCAAGGGAACCGTCGCAACCTATCTCTTTAACATGCTGGCCGACGTCCTGTTCTGTCTGGAGGTTGTGCCGCAGGTGCTTCAGCCAGTGGCCGTCTCGCGCGCGGCGAACTGTCTGAGTCTGCTGATTCGGATGGGCGATCTGATCGAAGCGGCGCTCGAGGAGGCGGGCGAGCAGGGCGACGCGAGCCAAATGCGGTTGCTTGAGGCCAGATCCTTGCTTGCGGAGGCGCGGGATTTGGCTGGCTCTCATGAAATTACTGGCGCGGCGCCGAGCGATGGGATCCGCGTGCCATTGACTTCTGAGACGATAGCTGAGCCGATCACGATGCAGCTGCCCAGCGTGCATCGCGCGGTCGAAGATGAAATGCTCCGTGTCGAGCCACGCCAGCTCGATAGCCTGATGCATCAGTCTGATGGTCTGGCGATGAATCGGGCCAGCCTGACCCAGAGCAGTGAGGAGATTCACCGGGCGCAGTCGGATATCGATCAAGTGCTGGCCAGGCTGGCGGGTTTGAGCGCGCAACTCACGGACCTCCATCCCTTTATTCGCCAGATCGGCGACACGGCGCAGGCGGGGACAAGTGGCCCGCGCTGGCTCGTTCGCCAGGAGGCAAGCGGAGGCGCGTGGGATGACCTGGAACTCGATTCCTTCACGCTGTTCGATGAAAAGTTGCGCGCGCTCTCGGAGGCCGTTCTCGACGCCACTACCCTCAGCAACTCGCTCTATGGCCTCATCCAGCGGCTGACCAGGAACAGTGACGCTCAGCGCTCGGTGTTGCATGCGATACAGCAGACGATTATTCACATGCGGCTGGTCAGCCTGAAGGCGCTGGCGGACCGTGTTCTGCTGGCGGCCCATCAGGCGGCTGAAACCGTCGGCATACAGGTGCAGGTATCTATTGTCGGCCAGAATACCGAGATTGACCGTAATATCAGCGAGGCGCTGATTGCGCCGATTATGCACTTGGTGCGCAATGCTGTCGCCCACGGCATTGAATCGCCCGGCGAGCGTGAGGCGCTAGGAAAGCCAGCGGTGGGCAAGGTGTGGCTGCATGCGTCGTATTCTGGCGCCGAGGTCAGCATCGAAGTGGGCGACGACGGGCGCGGTGTCAATCCGCACCAGCTTATTGCCGCGGCGGTATCCGCCAAGATCCTCGACGCGAAGCACGCCGATTATCTGACGCGCGAACAGGCGCTTGCGCTGATGTTCGAGGCGAACCTGAGCACCAAAGAGCAGGCCGATGTGATAGCGGGGCATGGCATTGGACTCGACAGCGTGCTGTCTGATATCCAGCGCCTGCGTGGCTCGATCAGCGTGCTCAGCGAGCAGCGGCGGGGAACAGTCTTCCAGATTCGCGTCCCCATCTCGCTCAGCATCACTCGCGCGTTGCATGTGCGCGTTGCCGACCATGAATATGCCATCCCCTTCGCGTCGATTCGCCAGATGTTCATGGTCCCAGAGGCGGGAATCCTTGTCTCACTCCCGGATGCCGAGCCAAACACCATCGCCGCGCGCTTCCGGCGTCGTGTGCGAGTGGCGCGTCCGTCACCGCAACGCCCGCTACGGTTACCAGATGATCCGACGGCCGCGTTGTATGACGAGGTACCGGTCTTTTCGCTGGCTGAGCTGCTTGGTCTGGACGAAACGCCGCCAGTGACCCACATGGCGTTGCTTGTGGATGTGGGCCAGCGGCAGGTCGCCGTGCTGGTGGATGAGATACTGGACGAGTCTGAAGTGGTGATTCGCGCGCTGCCAGCGCACCTGCGCCGCCGGGCGGTTCGCGGAGCGAGCATTGCCTCGGATGGGCGGCTGTTCCTGGTGCTGGACATCGCCGACCTGCTCACCGACGCGCTCGGTGGCAAGACCGCCCCGCCGCCGCGTCCAGTTCCCGCGGCTGTGCCGTCGCGCGACCGCACTCCGGTCGTGCTGGTTGTCGATGATTCGATCTCGATTCGCCATGCGCTCGAAGGGGCGCTCAGCGGCGTAGGCTACGACGTGCGGCTCGCGCGCGATGGTGTCGAGGCGCTGGGAGCGATGATCGCCGACCTGCCCGATATCATGGTGCTGGACCTGGAGATGCCGAGGCTCGATGGCTTCGAGTTGCTCTCGGCCATTCGTGGCAATGAGTCGCTGGCGCAGATACCCGTGGTCATCCTGACGTCGCGCGCAGCCGACAAATATCATCGCCAGGCAATGGACCTGGGCGTGCGCGCCTATCTGACGAAGCCATGTCCCGATGAGGTGCTGATTACGACACTCCAACGAGTGCTGAGGGAGCGGCAATAGGAATCATGAAGCAGCCAACACCTGTGACCGCGTCGAGTGGTCGTTCACATAGTACACTGCCCCCAGCCCCACGCGACCGCGTGCGTTTCCGCATTCGCGCCAGCGCGGCCATTGCCACTGGGCGCGCCGCAGGCACGATGCTGCGACGCCTGCGACTGGGCGGCGGCACCAGCCTGCCAGGTCTGGTTGCTCGCTACGTCGATCCTCATGTTACCAGACACCTGGGTACACAGATGCGTCGTGGCAACATTGTGGTGACGGGGACGAATGGCAAGACCACCAGCAGCGCGCTGGTCACCAGCGTTCTGCGTCAGGCGGGTCTGCGCGTCTGGCGCAACCGGGAAGGGTCGAATCTGGCGCGCGGCATCGCCACGTCGCTGATGGCCCACGCGGCGCTCAACGGCAAACTGCGCGAGCAGGGCGACGCGGCGGGCGTCTTCGAGGTGGATGAGGCGGCGTTTCCGCAGGTGGTCTCGGAGCTACAGCCGCGCACGATTCTCGTTACCAACCTCTTTCGCGACCAGTTGGACCGTTATGGTGAGGTGGATACCGTCGCCGAACGCTGGCGTGATGCGCTGGCGCGGCTGCCTGCCACCACCACGCTGCTGCTCAACGCCGACGACCCGGCGGTCGCGGCGCTGGCGGACGCTCGGCCGGCTGGCAGCCCGGTCTTCTACTTCGGCATCGAGGATGCGCCGACATCCGAGGACGACGCGCAGCGCGTGCATGTGGTGGATACGCGCACGTGTCCCCGCTGTCGGCAGTTGCTGACCGTCACCGAACGGTTCTACAGCCACATCGGCCACTGGCGCTGCCCGGCCTGTGGTTTCGCGCGGCCGGAGCCTGCCGTGCGCGCGCGTCAGGTGAGCTTCGACGGTCTCGAAGGCTCTCGCTTCACGCTGGAAACGCCGCTCGGCCAGACGGACGCCACAGTGCATTTGCCCGGCCTCTACAACGTCTATAACGCGCTAGCTGCCGCGACCGCTGGTGTGGTGATGGGCGCGACGCTCCCAGCCATTCACGACGCCCTGGAGCGTTTCACGCCCGCGTTCGGCCGTGGCGAGCGCATCGTGATGGGCGACCGGGCCGCGCTGCTACTGCTGGCGAAGAACCCGACCGGATTGAACGAGGTGCTGCGGGCGCTTGGCCAGGATGCGGCGAAGCATCATCTGCTCTTCATCCTCAACGACCGCGCGGCGGATGGCGAAGACGTTTCGTGGATCTGGGACGCCGATTTCGAGCAGGTCACGGGCAAGATTGCCAGCCTGACAACCTCCGGGCTGCGCGCCTATGATCTCGCGCTTCGCTTCAAGTATGCCGGAACGCCGCCGGACACCGTCGAGCCAGATATTAGTGCGGCGCTTACCGCGGCGCTGGCGCATGTACCTGTGGGTGAGACGCTCTATATCGTGCCGACCTATACCGCGATGCTGGCCGTTCGCGGGGAGATTTCGCGGCGAGGGTTCGCCCCGCGCTACTGGGAGCAGAAAGATGCATGATTCATTCGTGGAAGCGGAAAATACTGGGAATAACGTGCATAGTAGTCCGACAATACGGCTTGGTCACCTCTATCCCGACCAGCTCAATATGTACGGCGACAGGGGCAATATCATCGTGCTCCGGCAGCGCTCCGCCTGGCGCGGCGTGACCTTGCAGGTGACCCCAATCGAGATTGGCGAGCCGCTCGACCCCGACGCCTATGACATGCTGTTCATTGGCGGTGGGCAGGATAAAGAGCAGGACGAGGTCGCCCGCGATCTGCGCGAGGTGAAGGCGGACGGCTTTCTGCGCGCCGTAGAAGCTGATATGCCAGTGCTGGCGGTCTGTGGCGGCTACCAGCTCCTCGCCAAATACTACCATCCCGCCGAAGGTCCAGATCTGGAAGGCATCGGCATCTTCGACGCCTGGACGATCCACAAGGGCAAGAAGGTGGCCCGCTGCATCGGCAACGTTGCCCTTGCCTGGGGTGAGAGCACGCTCATCGGCTTCGAGAATCACGGCGGCCGGACGTATCTTGGCAGCGGCGCGCAACCGCTGGGGCGGGTGCTGGCTGGCCACGGCAACAACAGCGAAGACGGGCGCGAGGGCTGCGTCTATCGCAACACCTACGGCACTTATCTGCATGGCTCGCTCTTGCCGAAGAATCCGCACTTTGCCGACCATATGCTGCGGCTGGCGCTTGATCGTCGCTATGGATCGGGTAGCGGCCTCCGGTTGCTGCCGCCGCTCGCCGACACCGAGGAGTGGCGCGCGCATGAAACGATGCTGCGCCGACTCAATGTTTCACCGCGATCACACAACTTTGATGTAGCCCGAACGTCCTGACTTCGCCGTTCTGGCAGAACTTCCGTCTCCCTCCCTCGTATCAACTAGTAGACGCACTAGGGAGTGCTTCGATCTGGCTCTTTCGCCGAGCGGTTTTCGGGGAAGAACAGTTACCGCGGCCAGCGACCCGTGGCGCCCAAAGGGCGGCGTGGCAAGCTGGGCATGCGCCTGATCGGCGCCTTCTCACTGCTATCGTATGTGTCAGGCACGCACTTTGCGGTACTTGCCAGAGTATATATTCCGCGGGCTGGGAGCAGAACGGCGTTGCGCCGTTTGGCACTGACTGCTCGGTATGCAACGCTCTGACCTGTCTCTCTCCTGTGGACCATACATGGGAGGTGTCGTCATGGGTCAGTATGAAGACTTACTGATAGATGCCTTGCTGGATTCCGGATTTACTCTGGAAGAAGCCTGTCGCCTGATTGCTCTCCAAGAGCGCTACGAGGAAGAGCATCCCTGGCAACTGGAGAAACGGCAACTGGCTGAGTGGATCGATCTGATGGGCGGTGACAACTGCCTGAATTAACTCGTTCGTGTAGCGCAAACGGCACTGACTTTAGCATAGACACAAGGCGGCGAGGCGGAACGTGGGTCACACCATGATTCGCCTCGTCTTTTTCTGTCCGTGTTCTGTCTGTTCTGTGATGTCCTTCACACTCCGCAATCACCTCACCCGGTCTGTTCCCAGAAGTGGTAGTCCGAGCGAGAAGACCCCGCGTGAGTTGTGGTAGGATAGAAACTGAGGGAAGATATTTCCAGTGCTGCGACGGAAGCTCACTTTGTCCATGTCTCGTACAGACCGACTCGCCAGTCGCACGTTTCCGACGGCGGAATAGGCAAGCGGTATGAGGCGAAGGTCGCGTCCCCCTCGTCAGAAAGCATAGAACCTGGGAATATCGCTATCCCGCTTTCTCCTGCCCGTTTCGCGTGCCGCCCGGCTCATACTGCCCAGTGTGGTCAGGCGTTGATAACATATCGCTTCCGTTTCTCGCTGCAAGGCAATGATGCGACCAGGTGATGAGGGAGGGCCGGTGTTATGAAAGCTGTAGTGATGGCTGGCGGCGAAGGCTCGCGGTTGAGACCATTGACCGTCTCGCGTCCGAAACCGATGGTGCCGATTGTGGGGCGTCCAGTCATGGAGCATATCCTCAATCTGCTCAAGCGCCACGGTATCACCGACGTCGTCGTCACCGTGCAGTACATGGCCAGCGCCATCGAAGACTATTTTGGCGACGGGTCGCAGTTTGGCATGCATATCAACTACTCCCGCGAAGAGGTTCCGCTTGGCACCGCGGGGAGTGTGAAGAACGCCGAAGACCTGCTCGATGAGCCGTTCCTGGTCATCAGCGGCGACGCCCTGACCGACTTCGACCTCAGCAAGATCATCAAATTCCATACCGACCGGCAATCGATGGCGACGCTGACGCTGGCGCATGTCGCCAATCCGCTGGAATACGGCGTCATCATCACCGACGACCGGGGGCATATCCGCCAGTTCCTTGAAAAGCCAAGCTGGAGCGAGGTCTTTAGCGATACGATCAATACCGGCATTTATGTGCTCGACCCCAAGATTTTCAGCTACTTCGAGAAGGACAAGCCGTTCGATTTCAGCCAGGAACTCTTCCCCCTGATGCTGGAGAAAGGCGATCCGCTCTATGGATTCATCGCTGATGGCTACTGGTGTGACATCGGCAATCTGGCGACGTACATGCAGGCCAACTCCGACATTCTCCAGGGGCAGGTGAATCTGCCAGTTCCCGGCACGGATATCGGCAATCGGGTCTTCGCCGAAGAAGGAGTCGACATCGCCGACGATGCGCAGGTGTTTGGCCCGGCTTTCCTGGGACACGACGCCAAGATCAAGAGCGGTGTCGTTATTCATGGCCCCAGCGTGGTCGGCTCGTATACCATCGTCGACAGCCGGGCGCAGGTTGACCGTAGCGTCGTCTGGAACAATTCGTATATTGGCGAGCGGGCGGAACTGCGCGGCGCGCTGGTTGGCTCCTCGACCAGCATCAAAGCCCGGGCGGTGATGTTCGAGGGCGCGGTGATCGGCGATCACTCGGTTATCAACGAGGCGGCCATCGTCCAGCCGGGCGTCAAGATCTGGCCGAATAAAGAGATCGAGACGGGCGCGGTCATCACGTCCAGCATCATCTGGGGATCGCAGGGCAGGCGCTCGCTCTTCGGGCGTTATGGCGTCACCGGCCTGGTGAACGTCGATATTACGCCTGATTTCGCCGCCCGCCTGGGAGCCGCGTTCGGTGCTGTCCTCTCGAAGGGCGCGACGGTCTGCGTCAATCGCGATGCCCACCGCACGCCGCGCATGATCAAGCGCGCGGTTATCTCTGGCCTGCCCTCGGCGGGCATCAACGTCTGGGATTTGGAGGATGTGCCGCTGCCCGTCGCGCGATTCTACGTCCGCACGACCGATGCGTCCGGCGGGGTCCATATCCGCCTCTCGCCGTTCGATCCACGCACGGTTGATGTCAAGTTCTTCGACCAGAAGGGTCAGGATATCAGCAAGGGGACCGAGCGCAAGATCGAAAACCTCTTCTTCCGTGAGGACTTCCGCCGCGTCTACCTGGATGACATCGGCCAGATTCAGTACGCGCAGTCAGTCATCCCGCGCTATACCGCCGCTTTCCTGCGCAACCTCGATCTCGACCTGATGCGCAAGCGTGGCTTTCGTATAGTCGTAGACTATGGACACGGCGCGAGCGTCAATCCGTTGTCCTCGATCTTCAACGAGATCGGGGCCGACGTGATTGCGCTCAACGCGACCCGCGACCCGCTACGCTACTCGCGCACCAACGAGGAGTTCGACCGCGATATCGAGGTGCTGGCCGCCATCACCGGAACGCTGAAGACCGACCTGGGCGTGCGTATCGATACCGCTGGTGAGCGTATCTACGTGGTGGATGACCGGGGGCATCTGCTGGATGGCGGACGGCTGCTAGCCGCGGTGACCGAGCTGATGCTGCGCGGGCGCGAAGGCGGTACGGTGGCTGTGCCGGTGACTGCGCCGAGTGTGGTCGAGACGGTGGCCTCGCGCCAGAAGGGCAAGATCATCTATACCAAGGTGATGTCACAGGCGCTCACCAGCGCGGCTACCCGCGATAATGTCGTTATGGTGGGCGACGGCAACGGCGGGTTCGTCTTCCCACAGCTGCATCCCGCCTTCGATGGCATGTTCGCGCTGATGAAGCTGCTGGAGGCGCTGGCGCGGTACGAGACGAAGCTCTCGGAGGTCGTTGCGCAGCTTCCGCCCTATCACATGATTCGCACGCAAGTGAACTGCCCGTGGGAATACAAGGGCAAGGTCATGCGCATGCTCAGCGAGCAGTATCGCGCCCAGCGCGGCAGCCCGATTGACGGCGTAAAGATCGACCTGGGGACCGAGTGGGTGCTGGTCCTGCCCGATGCGGACCGCCCGCTATTCCATGTGCTGGCGGAGTCGCCATCGCGCGACTCGGCGCAGGCGCTGGCCGATAAGTATGCCAGAGTCGTGAGCGGGCTACAGCACTGATCGATAGAGGATGGTCTGCCATCATGACCCAGATACGCCCCGTCAATCTGTTCGAGTACGAAGCCATGGCCCACAAGCGGCTGCCTCCTGCCGTGTGGGACTACTTCAGCGGCGGCGCGAACGACGAGGTGACGCTGCGCGAAAACCGGGCGGCGTTCGAGCGTATCCAGATTCGCCCGCGCGTGTTAGTGGATGTCAGCCAGATCAGCATGGCGACGACACTCCTCGGAGCGCCCGTGGCGATGCCCATCTGCGTCGCTCCCTCGGCGATGCACGGAGCCGCCTGCGAAGACGGCGAATGCGCGACAGCAGCGGCGGCTGGCGCGCTGGGTACGCTGATGGCGGTGAGCACCGAATCGACCCGCACGCTCGAGGAAATCGCGCAGTCGCCGACTGGCCCGCTCTGGTTTCAGCTCTACTTCTCCAGCAGCACGCGCGGGCATGCCGAGCGGCTGGCCAAACGGGCGGAGGCGGCTGGCTACCGAGCAATCGTGGTGACCGTCGATTCATCGCGCTGGGGGCAGAAGGAGCGCCACGCCCGTAGCGAGGCGACGTTCACCTGGCCGCCCTCAGGCAACTTCATTCAGGATCCGCTACCCGACCGCAATGAAGATGAAGCCGATGGCGCGGCGATCACCTGGGCTGATATAGAGTGGTTGCGCTCGGTCACCGCGCTGCCGCTGGTGCTCAAGGGCATCCTGACGGCTGAGGACGCGCACGAGTGCGCCGAGCACGGCATCGCGGGGATTCTCGTCTCGAACCACGGCGGTCGGCAGCTCGACACCGTGGCCGCAACCATCGAGGCACTGCCGGAAATCGCCAGTGCCGTAGCGGGCCGCTGCGAGGTCTATCTGGATGGCGGCGTGCGCCGGGGGACAGATGTGCTCAAAGCTCTCGCTTTGGGAGCGCGCGCCGTCTTCGTCGGTCGTCCGGTCCTCTGGGGGCTAGCGGTTGCTGGCGCTGAGGGCGCGCAACATGTGCTGGAGCTACTACGCGACGAGTTGGAACTAGCGATGGCGCTGGCAGGTCGCCCGGCGCTCGCGGATATAGACACATCAGTGGTGAGAACCCGCGCGCTCTGAATGTAAGGAAACATGGAGCAATAGACCATGGCGACTCCAACAACCCCAGCGCCCCAACCATCGTCGCAGCCGAACGCACGCCGCCAGAGACTGGCGCGGCGAGGCATCGTGGTAATTCTCATCGTGGCGTTGCTGGCCATCGCCGCTGGCTTTGTCTGGCAGCACCGCCAATACCCGCTTGCGCTTATCCGAGGACAGATACATCCTCTCGGCGGCTCGACGCAGACGACCGCACTCCAACTGCCGCCGGGCTTCACCGCCGAGGTCTACGCATCGGGACTATCGGCGCCACGCTTCATCACGTTCGGGCCGGATGGCGTGCTCTACGTCGCTGAGAGCGCGAATGGGCGCGTCACCGCGCTGCCGATGGACCCCGCGACGGGCAAGGCGGCGCGACATGTCACCGTGGCAAGTGACCTCGAACATCCCACCAGTCTGGCGTTCGCGGGAAACGTACTCTATGTCGGCGAGACCTCGCGTGTCACGCGGATGACCATCGGCGCCGACATGCTGGCGAGCAACGAGCGGCGCATCATCACCGACCTGCCCAGCGGCGGCAACCATATCACGCGCACCGTGCTCATCGGCCCAGATGGCAAACTTTATGTTTCGATTGGCTCGTCGTGCAATGTCTGCGACGAGACAGACCCCCACCGCGCCTCCGTCTGGGTCTACAATCCCGACGGGTCAGGCGGGCATCGCTACGCCTATGGGCTGCGGAATGCTGTCGGAATGGCGCTCAACCCGGTTTCACACGAGATTTGGGTGACGAACATGGGACGTGATCTGCTGGGCGACAACATCCCCCCCGATACCATCTACGCGCTACGTGAGGGCGCGAACTATGGCTGGCCAACCTGCCACGCTGGCAATATCATCGACCCTGATATGGGTAAGCCAGGCGACTGCAATGGCGTGGAGCAGCCATTGGTGAAGATTCAGGCCCATTCCGCGCCGCTGGGACTCGCCTTCTACTCCGCCTCAGCATTTCCGGCCAGCTATCGGGGCTTGTTCGTCGCCTATCACGGCTCGTGGAATCGCAGCGTGCCGACCGGCTACAAAGTCGTCTACATCCCACTCGATAGCCAGGGACACGTCGCTGGACCGCCACAGGACTTCGCCACGGGCTGGCTGCACGATGGCTCAACGTCAGGTCGGCCGGTCGGGCTGGCTGTTGGGCCAGATGGCGCGCTTTATCTCAGCGACGACGCCGCCGGACTCATCTATCGCATCACCTATTCAGCTTGAGCATGCAGCGCGGCGCGCAGCACGCGGTCGGGACACATCCCTGGCAGCGCCTGCTCGTAGCAGACCATGCAATAGTCGCCCTCACGGATGTCGTTCTCCTCGCCCGTCCCATAGTAGGTGATGGTGTGTGGATCGCAGGCCCAGTG
>JAICKD010000295.1 GCA_025928125.1 Ktedonobacterales bacterium | reverse complement strand
TATTGCTCCCATAGATCGTTCCATTGCAGCATCGGCAGCTGGCGCATCAGGCCGAGGAAGGCGTCCAGAGAGGGGTAGACCGTCCCCAGCCGCGAGACCGAGGCGGAGATCGCCTGCGCCGTATCCGCCGGGATGTTGCCACCCGCGTCGATCAGCACAAGCTTGCGCACCCGTTGCGGCGCGATGGCGGTAATATACATGCCGATGACCGCGCCAAGCGAGTGGCCGACGACGTTGACCGCGTCGAGGTTGAGCGCGTCGCAGAGCGCCAGCACGTCGGCGGCGTGAAAGGCGACGTTGTAGCCATGGGCGGGTTTCGAGCTGAGTCCGCGTCCGCGCAGATCGAGCGCGATGGCGTAGTAGCCCTGGGCGGCCAGCGCTGGCCCCAGCTCGGCGAACGCCATGGAACTGGCCGTCAGCCCGTGGATGAGGATGACCGCGCGCTCCGAGGTGGATGGCTGGCCCCAACTCTGGTAGTGAATCGTGACGTCAGGGAGGCGCAGATCATGCGCGCCGCCAGCATCGGAAGACGCCGCAGCCACGGAGCCACCGCCCGCATCCACCTGTGATGCCCGCTTGCCAAAGAGCCGCATGTTCAATCCTCCATCTCGCTCAATATCACCGCTCGTGTTCGCTCAGTGCTGGTTAGTGCGCCGTCCAGCCGCAGTCAATCGTGACCGCGCTGCCGGTGATGCCGCTGGCCGCGTCGGAGCAGAGGAATGTGGTATAGGCCGCCACCTCCGATGGCTCCAGCAGCCGGTGAATCGGCGCCTCGGCGACCATGATCTTCTCGACCACCTCGCTCTCAGGGATATTGTGGACCCGCGCCTGATCGGCGATCTGCTTCTCCACCAGCGCGGTGCGCACATACGACGGGCAGAGACAGTTGCAGGTGACGCCGTAGTCGGCACCCTCCAGCGCGGTAACCCGTGTCAGACCAAGGATACCATGCTTGGCGGCGACATACGCCGACTTGAAAGCCGACGCCCGCAGCGAGTGGACCGAGCCGACATTGAGGATGCGCCCCCAACGCCGCTCGTACATGCCGGGCAGCGCCGCCTGGGTCAGCAGAAACGGCGCGGTCAGCATCAGCTCGATTAACTGGCGCCACTTCGCCTCGGGGAACTCGGTGATTGGCGCGACGTGCTGCACGCCCGCGTTGTTCACCAGAATATCCAGCCTGCCCGACGTTGCGATGGTATCCTCGACGAGTTTCCGGCACCCGTCGCTCTGCGTCAGGTCGGCGGAGACGAAGCGCGCGCCCGCCAGCTTCGACGCCTCTGCCTGGCCGCGCTCGGCGTCCAGATCGGCCAGCGTCACCCGCGCGCCCTCGGCGGCCAGCGCCTGCGCAATCCCCAGCCCGATGCCACTTGCCGCGCCGGTGACCAGCGCTACCCTTCCCTCAAGAGCGGCCATCTCGCGTCCTCCTTTTGTTGATAATATCAGTCTCGGCCATAAATGGCCGGAGTAATGGATAACCGGGCGAGTGCAGCAATGAAGCGACTTCGCGGCATGAATGCCGCGGCTAATCCTGCCCGTACCGTGATCGCTCGACCCTGAATGCGATACGCATGCCGTAGGATTAGCCGCAGGCTGAAGCCCTGCGGCACGCGCACATCCCAGGCACGCATGACCAGACAGGTCACGCGCCCGCGAGAAACGCGAGGAACGCTGTGCGGAAATCCGCGGGCTTCTCGATATGCGGCGAGTGACCGCAGTCAGCCACCACAAGCTCAGTATAACGCCCACCGCCAGTGGCGTAGCGGTCGAGGACCGCGCGTATCTGCGAGACCATCGGCTGCGATGGGAAGACGTCGTCGCCGGGCCAGCCGGGTACGTAGCCAAGCTTGCCGAGCGTGCCAAAGTCCAGCATGGAGTTATCCGAGACGATCAGGTCGTCCGCGCCGCGTATCCAGAGCACGGGCGGCTGTGGCGAGATCGCGCTGAAGCCGCCGAGATTAAGCCGGGCGGAGATGGCGTTGTTCACGCCAGTCGCGCCGGGGCGGACGCCGGGCCAGTTCTCGGAGGTCTGCATATCTCCGGGGTAGTTCTCGGGACTCACCTTCATCTGGAGCATCGCATCAACGAAGACCTCTTCACGCTCTGGCGCGACCCGGAACGGCGGCTTGAAGTAGAAGGCGTTCATCACGTTGCGGGGCGAGTTGGGCGATTCCTCGCTGCGGTCGCCCTCGCTCAGCCGCTTGACGTAGTCGGGGTTGGCCGTGCCGCCACCGGAGCCAGCCGCATCTGGCCAGCACGGCGCGCCATGCGTGTCTTTCGTCCCACCAAAGCCGAACGGCGACATGGGATCCATCAGCGTGATCGAGGCAACGTCTGCGGCATGGTCAATCGCGTACTGCATGACGACTCCGCCGCCGAGCGACCAACCGAGCAGATGGGGCTTGCGCGCGCCCGTCAGGCCGACTGCCTCCAGAAACGTGCGCAGGTCGTCGGAGAAGTCGCGCAGGCCACGCGAGGCGTCCACGGACTTCGTCTCGCTCTCGCCAAAGCCGCGCAGATCAGGCGCGACCGACCAGTAACCCGGCGGCATCGCCAGCATCGTTTCTTCAAAAAAGCGCGCGGATGAGACGTTGCCATGGACGAAGACAACCGGCGTGCCGCTCTCATCACCCGCCGTCAGCGCGTAGGTGCGTAGGCGCGGCGTCTCGACAACTCTGGCGCTGATGCCAGCCATCAATGGTGTGCTCATGCTGTGTGCTGCTCCAGTCTGCTGCCCGCTCAGGGGATGGTCGTGGCTACAGGTACGTTGTTTCCCTATGAAACTGTTGTACCACGTCGCGCGAGAATACTGGATACGGCGACTACCGCCTGAACCCACGTAGCAATGGCCCTCATCCTGGGATTCGTAGTAGTTTGCTCATTCGCCTCAGCCGATGAGTCACCGCCACGTTCCGCCATACAAGCCCACCTCGCTGATCGCTCATTATCGAGAGAAATGTAACGCCTATATTTCGATTCGGCCAAATTCTATGCGGATCATCAAAACGACGATGCTGAACATGGAGACACAAACAGCTCCCAAAATCGCGTACAGCAGAATGATCCAGAGCTGAGCAGTTAACACATTCGGCACGAACAAATTTGCGGACGCCAGCACTATCACGCCTGGTATGATGATCAATGCGCCAGCGGCCAGCGGCCAGATCGCCCATTCGCTCAGCAGTTTCGGATGCCTTTTCAGATACATCCACGTGACGATTGCCATAGCAGGTAAGGAGACTACTGCGCTCACAAAGAACAAGATGTCATAGACAATTTGTGGTGTCGTGAAAACATTGTCGTCCTCTAATATCTTCAGTACAGACTGCACAAACATCGTCAAAGGTAGAAATATGGAGGCGCAAACAGCAAGCAGCCAGACAACCGAGCGTCGCCTTTTGCCTTTTGTTTTGGGACGATTCGCCGCATCTATCTCGCTCGTGCTATCCTCGGACATGCCCGCTCCCGTAGTCCAACTCAATGCCATGCCGCTCCGACGCCGTTGTCGGTTCGCGGACATTCTACAGCATCCGGGCGAATTAGCCCAGGCGTGCGGCGGGCTGGCGGGTCTTCGCGGGGGATGGCTCTGGCTGGTCGGGAGATTGGGATTGCGCGGCCAGCAGCGCGGCGCGGACGCTGTGCGCCTGGGTGGCGAGCGCGCGCAGGGTCGCGGCGTCAATCGTCTGCTCGGCGTCGGAGAGCGATTCATCCGGGCGCGGATGCATCTCGACCATCAGCCCGTCGGCGCCTGCGGCAATTGCCGCCACACCCATCGGCAGCACCAAATCGCGGTGGCCCGTCGCGTGGCTGGGGTCCACGATGACCGGCAGATGTGTCAGTCGCGCCAGCAGCGGCACACAGGCGAGATCGAGCACGTTGCGCGTATGGGTATCGAAGCCGCGAATACCGCGCTCGCAGAGCACCACATGGGCGTTGCCTTCGGCTAGAATGTACTCCGCCGCCAGCAGCCACTCGTCGAGCGTCGAGGCGAAGCCGCGCTTCAGCATCACCGGGCGGGCCGTCCGACCGACAGCGCGCAGCAGCGGGAAGTTCTGCATGTTGCGGCTGCCCACCTGGAGCATGTCGGCGTGCTCGGCGACAACCTCCGCCATCGCTGGCTCCATCACCTCGGTGACGACTGGCAGCCCGACGCGCGCGCCCGCCGCCTCCAATAGCAGAATGCCTTCGAGACCGCGACCCTGAAAGCTGTAGGGTGAGGTCCGCGGCTTAAATCCGCCGCCACGCAGCACCTGCGCGCCCGAAGCCGCGGCGGCCTCGGCAGCCTCGTTGATCTGCGCCTCATTCTCCACCGAGCATGGCCCGGCGATCAGGACAGGATCAGCGCCGCCAAAAACGGCGTGGCCGACACGCACCAGCGACTTCTCGGGGTGTAGCTCGCGGCTGGCGAGGACATACGGCGACTCGACCGCGAGACACCGCTCCACGGCTGGCAGCGCCGCCAGGGTCTGTTGGAGGCTCGGTGTGAGCGCCGTCTCGGGGATATACAGGTCTTGCTCCGCCCAGCGGACCGCCCGCGCCGCGATTCCATTATCCGATAACAAGGCGTCGACGGCCTGGCGTTCCTCCGCCGAGGCATCCTCTCGCAGCACAACCACCATACGAGTATCCCTCACTTCCGGTCTGGCGCGTCAGGGTCAACCTGACACGCCGCTCGCACATTGTTTCACTCCAACCAACGGGATGGAGCAATTGGCGAGGTCGCGGGAAACCGGAAGCCCGCGACAGACGAGACACTGGCGGCAAGGTCGCGGGCATCAAAAAAGCAGAGGTTCGTTTCCTCTGCTTTTCCCTCCGACCTGCCGTGAGCCAGTCTTGCCGCCGCCAAGCGTTGCGGCCCATCCGTCAGGCCGGAGGGCTATACCAATAGTAATACCAATACCCGCAAACGCGGTGGCGGCTCAACATCTACAGTGGCTCCACATTAACAGACTGCTGAGTTTCATCTCTCATCATGTCAGAGTATAGAAGCGACGGCCAAGCGTGTCAAGGTCAGCAATTGATACAGGCTGACCGGACGCGACACCGCACACGCGACTCTGGCATAGCAACCATCAGTACCATATTCCAATTCAGGTTACACCACACGCCTGCCCTTGACGTCATGGGTCTTTATCCACCACAGATGTGGATAGCCTCTGCCAATTGTGGAAAACTTGTTCTAGGGGCAGCGCGCGACAGGGCGTGATAGGATGGTGATAGCGTCGCCGCCCAGCGATAGACGCGCTGCCCGCGCCAGGTGCGGGATAGCTGGCCCTGGC
>JAICKD010000886.1 GCA_025928125.1 Ktedonobacterales bacterium | reverse complement strand
GAGCATGGCCCGTTTCGATATCGACACGCTCGAAGGCATTCCGCTGATCGGGCTGAAGCAGAGCCTTACCAGCACATGGCGTTATCGCATCAAACGTGCGGTTGATGTTGTTGGGGCATCGCTCATGCTGGTCGTCGGCGCACCGTTCTGGCTGCTGATCGCGCTGGCCGTCAAGCTCGACTCGCCGGGGCCGGTGCTCTATCACCAGCAACGCATCGGCTATCGTGGCGCGCGCTTCACCTGCCTCAAGTTCCGCTCGATGGATGACGACGCCGAGGCACTGCTCGACAGCATGCGTGACCAGTCGCCAGCCGATGAACGCGGCAAATTCAAGTTGCCGAACGATCCACGCCGAACGATGGTCGGCCGTTTCCTGCGGCGCACCAGCCTGGATGAGATTCCGCAGTTGCTCTGCGTGCTGCGCGGCGAGATGAGCCTGGTCGGGCCGCGCCCGCCACTGGTGGTCGAATATGAGCGCTACGAAGACTGGGAAAAGGGTCGGCTGGAGATGCGTCCGGGCCTGACGGGACTCTGGCAGGTGCGCGGGCGCAGTGACATTGACTTCGACGAGATGGTGTTGATGGATCTGTACTACATCGAGAACTGGAGTCTGCGGCTGGACTTCCAGATTCTGCTGCGCACCATCCCAGCCGTGCTGGCCAGCCGGGGCGCTTATTAGCGCGTAGCGTCGGAGAGTGATCGCATGCGCGTCGCGTTGGTTCACGACTATCTCAATCAGATGGGTGGCGCTGAACGCGTCTTGCTCGCCCTGCACTCGCTCTATCCTCAGGCGCCCATCTACACCGCGATCTACGATGCCGAGCGCGTGGACTCGCGGTTCCGCTCGATGGACATCCGTACGAGCTTCATGCAGCGGCTCCCGTTCGTCAAGCATCACCACCAGCCGTTTCTGCCGCTCTATCCGTTCGCCTTCGAGTGGATGGACCTGCGCGAGTACGATCTGGTCATCAGCGATAGCAGCGCCTTCGCCAAAGGAGTGGTGACCCGCGCCGACGCCCTCCATGTCTGCTACTGCCACACGCCGATGCGCTGGGCATGGAACTTCGAGGAGTATATCGAGCGCGAGCGCCTGGGCCGCCTTTCCCGTGCGATGCTGCTGCCTGTTATCACCTGGCTGCGCCAGTGGGATTACGCCGCCGCCGCGCGTGTCGATGTCTTCCTGGCGAACTCGCCCAATGTCGCCGCGCGCATCGCCAAGTACTACCGCCGCAGTGCGACCGTGTTGCCGCCGCCAGTCGATGTGTGGCGCTATGCCCTGGCCACCGCCCAGGATGACTATTTCCTGATCGTCTCACGCCTCATCCCCTATAAACGCATCGATCTGGCAGTCAAGGCGTTCACACGGCTGCGCCTGCCGCTACGGATCATCGGCACGGGACGCGACGAAGAACAACTGCGGCGGATGGCCGGAAAGAACGTCCAGTTTCTCGGCTGGCTCCCGGATGAAGAGGTGCGCGCCCAGCTCATGGGCTGCCGCGCGCT
>JAICKD010000273.1 GCA_025928125.1 Ktedonobacterales bacterium | reverse complement strand
GCGCCCTGTACGAGCGGCACGACCACTTCCAGCCGAAAACCTCCGCGCTCCGCCGGGCCTGCCCTGAAACGCCCGCCCAGCGCCGTGACCCGTTCGGCGAGGCCGCGCAGGCCATTGCCATCAGTGTCGCTCGGCTGAGTGGAGGCTGCTTTGCCGTCGTCCGCCACCTCGACACGGACACCTTGCTCGTCACGCGCGATGAGCACGGTACACTGGCGCGCGCCACTATGGCGAATGACGTTGGTGACGCCTTCGCGCACTGTCCACGCCAGCACGCTTTCGACCGTGGTGGAAAGCCCACCGAGAGCGCCCGCGTCATATTCAGCGCGATACGCGATTCCGGCGGCCATCAGCATCTCGCGCGCGCCCCGCAGCTCGCTCGCAAGCGTTGGCTGGCGATAGCTGGCGACGGCCTCACGCACCTCCTTCAGCGCCTGGCGCGCCACCTGCTCGACGTCGCGCATCTCATTGGCGGCGCGATCAGGCGCGCTATCCACCAGGCGCTGCGCCAGCTCGCTCTTGAGCGCGATCAGCGAGAGATTGTGGCCCAGCAGATCGTGCAGGTCGCGGGCGATACGCAGCCGCTCCTCGTTGATAGCCGCCGCGCGCTCCATATCCGCACGGGCGGCTCGCAACTGCTGGCTATTGGTCACAGACCAGCAAAAGGCGATGACGATAGCCCCAACCGTACCCACGAAGACAACGGGTGTCTCCGCATCGGCAAGATTCCCCTGCGCGGCGTAGGCGACGGCAATAAACAGCACCAAAGCCCCGATCACCGGAATCGCTTTCCTGGTTGGCAGCCAACCCGCCGCGCCAGAGCTGACATAGAAGAAGATGGCGCCCCAGCTATTGCCGTTGAGCGCGGTCAGGCCTATGGCGAGCGCCGCCAGACCCGCGACCGGCGCCCAGAGCGCCAGCCCGGTGGGGAAGACGCGCAACGTATGGCTGGTGAGGCTGCGCGCCGCCTGCCAGGAGACCCAGAGATAGAGGGCGAAAAACACGACGACGCCAACCAGGCTGATCGTCAATCTCAGCGGCGTCGGATGGCTCCCCAGCATGTCGAGCATGGGCGGCGTGAAGAAGGGCAGCCAGAGAATCCAGACCAGCCAGAGCAAAACCGTCGAGCGAAAACTGCCCAAACTGCCCGCTGGCTGCCTCGCTACTGCCGCCGCTGTATCGGTGCTGTCCACGTCGCTGCCTCCAAGCGTGGCGATCTCTACTTGCCCGACTGCTATCAGTTTCCTGGCAAAGCCCTCTATGAGAGTTAAGCCTCTTGAGGATGGGTATGTCCAGTGACGATTGTCACTTCTTTTGGGGTGTATGCGCGGCAGGCCCACCCAACCCTCGTGGTAGTGAGAATTGGGTGGGTCTGTGGGGAGAGGAGTGGTGGGACACGCTACAAACGACGTCCTACGACGAAGATATACGATACAGGGCGCAACCGGGGGCAGAGGGACCGCTAGCTATGCGCCGCGACGCCGTGCGCGGGCGCGCCTTGCGTCTCCAGGGTCTCGATTGTCCGTGGTTGGCGAGCAGTCGTGACGATCCAGTCAATGATCACACCGATCAGGCCAGCGATGATGGCGGTTATGACGTGAAACCCCATAAACGACGGCCCAAACGGAACAATCGCCTCTCCGAGCACCATCAGCGCGAACGGATAGGCCGCTACACGCCAGGTCATGTGGGGTAGTCGTCCGGGCAGCAGGTCATACCAGAAGATACCGATGCCGTAGGCGAACGCTACCATAAACAGCCAGGTTGCGAATTGCATCACTAATAGCCTCCTCGCTTCATGCGGCTTCACTAGCAGTCCCTGCCCCCGGAGCGCCGCAATGCGAGAGGACACGTCGTTGTGTTCCCTCTGATTCATTTATATCACGACGCGATATAAAAGTCAATCGCAATGTGATATTTCTTTCCCCACTAATAACATCGCCAGCCTGCCTGTGACATTTGTCATCGGCATCTGCTGATGCTCCTCACTACCGGGCGTCAGCCGCTCCCCGTAGACTGAAAAGCGTGAACGGCGACACACCACGTACACGACACACACAACGCACAAGGCGTCAACGCAAAGGAGTGAGCATCCATGATGGTTCAAGAGCCACCGGCATCATTCGCAACGCAACATTCCACCGATGGGGCCGCCGCGGTTAGCTTCAAGGGCTTGACCAAACACTTCGGCAGCCTCCTCGCGGTCGACCATCTCAGCCTGGATATCGGCCACGGCGAGACGGTGGCGCTGCTGGGGCCGAATGGCGCGGGCAAGACGACCACGATTTCGATGTTGCTGGGGCTGCTGGCGCCGGATAGCGGCAGCGTCACCATCCAGGGTATGTCCCCCGACGTGGCGATTCAAAGCGGGCGCATCGGCGCCATGTTGCAGGAGGGCAGCCTGATGTCCGGCGTCAGCGTCGGCGAGCTGCTGGACTTCGTGCTGGGGCTGCGGGCGTCATCCACCTCGCGCAGTCAACTGATCGCCACCGCCGGACTCGATGGGCTGGAGCGGCGGCGCGTGGACCGCCTTTCCGGCGGGCAGACACAGCGGCTGCGGTTCGCGCTGGCCATCGCCAGCGAACCAGAGATTCTGGTGCTCGACGAGCCAACCGCCGCGATGGACGTGGAGGCGCGCCATAGCTTCTGGGCCAACATGCGCGACTACACCGCCGTCGGACGTACCGTGCTCTTCGCGACGCACTACCTGGAAGAGGCCGAGGCGTTCGCTTCGCGGGTCGTCATCATCGCGCACGGGCAGATCGTCGCCGACGGCTCCGTCGCCGACCTGAAGCGACACGCGGGGGCGCAGACGGTCCGCTTCCAGAGCGAACGTGACGCGGCAGGGGCGCTGGATCGCCTGCCGGGAGTCGCGCGCGTGGTGTGGCAAGGCGAGCGCGTGACGCTCACCACCAGCGATAGCGACGCGACGGTGCGGGCGCTGGCCGCCAGCGGTCTTAGCTGGCAGAACCTCGAAGTCCACAGTGTAGACCTGGACGATGTCTTCATGGCGCTCGTCGGCAACGGCAAGTAGTGCAGAGTATCTGGCTCCCCTCTCCTACGAGGAGTGGGGCTGGGGGTGAGGTTCTCCCCTGGCGCCGGACCTCTCCCGGCCTTCGGCCACCCTCCCCTAGCAGGGGAGGGACCAGGTGAGCATTGTGCCAGGTGGCAACACGCGTGCTCCCCTCTCCTCGTAGGAGAGGGATCGGGGGTGAGGACAGGCCAAGATGGCAATCTCCACCCCAACAACAGGAGGCACACCAATGGCTGGCTATCTTCGTCTGGAACTGCTGCGAACGATTCGCGATCCCAAGTACATCATTCTGGCGGTCCTCTCGCCGATTGGCTTCTACCTGCTCTTCTCGACGCTCTTCGGCGGGCAGAGCACCGCCTCGGCTGGTATGACGGTGCAGGCGGCGCTGATGGTCTCGATGGGCCTGTATGGCGCGATGTGGGCGGTGATGTCGGCGACAGGCCCGCGTATCGCCCAGGACCGCACGACCGGCTGGGCGCGCCAGATGCGGCTACTGCCGATCCGCACGGCCAACACGCTGGCGGCGCGGCTGATCGCGGCGGTGCTGCTGGCTGGCCCGGCGATTGTGCTGGTGATGCTGACGGCGGTCTTCGCCAAAGGCGTCACGCTCGACGACGCCTGGCGCTGGGCGGTGCTGCTCGCGCTGCTCTGGCTTGGCTCGATTCCTATCGCACTGCTCGGCATGGCCATCGGCTACGGCATCGGTCCCGAGGTGGCGTTCGGCGTCCTCTACGCGCTCTACCTGGCGCTCTCGGCGCTCGGCGGCCTCTGGATGCCCCTCTCGATCATGCCCTCCGGCATGCAGACCGTCGGCAAGCTGCTGCCCTCGTATCGCGCGGCGTCACTCGGCTGGCGTCTCATCGGCCATCAGCCATTCGACGTGACCGACGTGCTGATCCTGGCGGCATGGGCCATCGTCTTCACACTGCTCGCGCTCTTCTTCGCCAGCCGCCGGGCGAACGCGCGCTAACCGCTACTCAATGCTCACTCAGCCAACGGTGACTTGTTATAGCCAAGCCCTCGGTGACTGAGTGAGGGCATGATCCCTCATCAGCATCGGCTCATGCCTGCGTTCGAGACTTTCCGGGACGGCGGCGGTAGCTGCGGATAGGCCCGTTTTCGGGGTCCAACCACCGGGAGAGGAACATAAAGCCGATGGCGCAGGCAATCAGGCCATCTACCAAGCACCCAAGGTCCATAGGCTGGTGCGTCTTGGCTACGAAGTACCATGCGACCGCCATACTGAACAGCCCACCGGTGATAGTGAACAGCCCGATCAGGAAAGCTAGAATGGCGCCCACTCCACGCAGCAGCTTCATAGCGCGCGCTCCTTCCCTCAACCGGTGCGGCCGTCTATACCGATATCAGCCGAACTCTCCCGCCGAAGTATACCTCGCTTTCTGTGCGCTTGCATTGGCGCCGTCCCCTGGCGAACACCTAGTCGGCTATGCTACAATGCGAGGAGAGATGGCCTAGTGATTCGGCCATATTTTGCGCATTGGATTAGGCCAATTTGAGGCGGCAGGCGTACAGTGTCGTGCGCCAGCAGATGCAGGAGGACGATTTCGTGGAGACCCAGACCGGTACGACGCGCGTCAAGCGCAACTTCCCCGAGATGCTCAAGGGCGGTGTCATCATGGACGTGGTGACGCCCGACCAGGCGAAGATCGCCGAAGACGCGGGAGCATCCGCTGTGATGGCGCTGGAGCGCGTGCCCGCCGACATTCGCGCGCAGGGCGGCGTCGCGCGCATGAGCGACCCAGAGCTGATTCTGCAGATCAAAGAGGCGGTCACGATTCCGGTGATGGCCAAGTGTCGCATCGGCCACTTCGTCGAGGCGGAGATTCTTCAGGCGCTGGGTGTGGACTGCATCGACGAGTCCGAGGTATTGACGCCCGCCGACGAGGCCTATCACGTCAACAAGCACGAGTTCGCTATCCCGTTCGTCTGTGGCGCGCGCGATCTGGGCGAGGCGCTCCGGCGGATTGGCGAGGGCGCGGCGATGATCCGCAGCAAGGGCGAGGCTGGCACCGGCAACATCGTCGAGGCAGTACGCCACCTGCGTGCCATCACCGATGGCATCCGCAAGCTGACGATCATCCCCGAAGAGGAACTGATGAGCGAGGCCAAGAATCTCGGCGCGCCCTACGAGTTGGTGCGCGAGGTGCGCGGCCTGAAGCGGCTGCCGGTAGTGCTCTTCTGCGCGGGCGGCATCGCCACCCCGGCGGATGCGGCGCTGGTAATGCGGCTCGGCTGCGACGGCGTTTTCGTCGGCTCTGGCATCTTCAAGTCGGATGACCCTGCCCGCCGCGCCAAGGCTATCGTCAAGGCGACGACCCACTTCGAGGATCCCGCCATTCTGGCCGAGGTCTCGCGCGGGCTGGGCGAGCCGATGCGCGGCCTCGAACTGAAGTCCATCCCCGCGGAGCAACTGATGGCGGCCCGCGGCTGGTAGAGTGGCCCCCTCCCGGCCTGCGGCCACCCTCCCCCTGACGGAAGAGGGCCAAGGCGACCAAAGTG
>JAICKD010000398.1 GCA_025928125.1 Ktedonobacterales bacterium | reverse complement strand
ATCGGCTGGACATCATCATGCCCGCCATTACGACCGGCATCGATACCGGTGATGAGGAACGCGACGTAGCCGAAGATGATGATGAGCGGCAGCAGGATGTTCCCGGACAGTAAGCGTGGCAAGCGGGTGGGAGGCGCAGATGAACTGGCCATGTAGGAGTGCTCCTCTCAAAGGCTGACCGACAGGCAGTGTGGCATCAGTAGCATCACACGTGTTCACATGTCGCGCATGCCGGGAAGACACACGGCTTCCCCGACCGCGCCAAGTGTAACACAGGTTGCCAGAGCGTGCGCGTGGGGTTTCTCACAGATTTCAGCGGGGGTAAATGTGTCGTCATCACATCGTAGAGATTCAGCCTGGCATCTCGCTCACGCCCAACTCAATCGCTTCCGACTGCGGTTGGAGATGAGTGCGTTGCGCACGCATCCCACGATAGACGCCAGCCGCCCACCATAGTAGCCCACCTACCAGTAGCACCAGTAGCGGCTCGATGGGCGCACGGAAGCGAGGCGAGCCATAGAAGGCGACATTCTCAAGGATGGTCAGTCCGATGGTGAGGTAGACTGGCAGAAGGAATCGCCATTTGCGTCGCCAGGTGACGACCAACCCCAGCGCCGCCAGCAGGAAAACCATGTACGACATCACTGGAAGCAGGGCGTCACGGACAAATATCGTTGAAGGACGGTCTGGATACTGTGCAAAGGGATGTCCCTCATAGGCCGTGGCCCAGGGCGTCCACATGTGGACCAGATGTATCCAGAGCAGCGAGCGGGTCTGCTCCGGATGCGCCTCGATCCAGGTCACCGTCCGTTGCCCAAGCGCCTGTTCATCCGCCGCCGTATGGTCGTGAAAGTCGGAGTCGTCACCGGACCACAGCGACCACAGCCCGTAGAGAATGTCGCCCGGGTGGTCCACCGTGTCGTTGTACGATCCCGCGAGGGTCTTGTAGACGTTCGACGGTGGCAGCGGTGAATGGGTCACGCGCGAGGCGTAGAGCGTCCATGGGAGCATGAGGGCGAAGGCCAGCGCCGCAACCAGCGCCGCGCTCACGACCACCCTGCGCCAGGGCGCCAGTTTGAAGAGGAGGGCGAACAGCGCCCACAGCACGAGCAGACCCAGCAGCAGCGTTCCCGTCGGGCGGGCCAGCGCCGCCAGCGCAAGCGAGACGCCGCAGAGCACGATCCATACGCGCCGCGAGTCGCGTTGCATCCGCAGGAGGAAAAAGAGAAAGGCGGTCTGGAGGAAGATATAGAGGGACTCGGTGTAGAGCCAGCCATCCCAGATAAACATCCCGGCGTAGACGGCGGCGATGATGCCCGTCACCAGCGCGATGCGCCGCCCAAAGAGGTCTTTGGCGATGAGGTAGACCAGCACGCACGTCCCCGACCCAAGTACGCAGCAGGCGAGGCGAGCATAGCGGGTGGCATCTCCCAATACCGCGTAGATCACGGCCATGACCACAGGCCAGAGCGGCGGACGATAGACGGGGACATGCTGCTGGGGGAAGCAATAGCAGTGCTGGTGGGCAAGGCTTCTGGCAAGCTCGTTGTAGATCACCGCGTCGAACATGGGCTGATAGCCAGCGGCAACCGTCTTATTGAAAATGATCCGGACAATGAACGCGAGGCAGAAAACGGCCACCATTGGAACATACTCGCGCAGCCTAGACCACTGCAACTTATGCGCCCCCTGCGTTGCCCGTGCGGCGAGCCGCTGTCGCTTGACGTCGAGCCAGACGAGCATGGGCGCCTCCTGCCTCGCCAAATGGCGGACATATGTGCATAGGCACGATCCCCCATCGCCAGCAATCGCTATCCCCGGTATTCGGCGAAGGGCCGCACGCTGTAGCCGCTCGCGTCGGTGAGCGCCTCGACGACGGCCCGCGCGGTATCGAGCGAGGTCAGACATGGGATGCCAGTCTCGACGGCGGCGCGGCGGATGCGAAAACCATCTTGAACCTCGATGCCCTCGCGCATTTGGCCCATGCCGCCGGTGATCGTGTTGATGACGAGTTGCACCGCTCGTGTGCGAATCAGGCGAATGATCTCGGAGCCGTCCTGGCTGGCGCGCGATCCGCCGGCGTTGTCCTGGCTGATGCGCGGCACGGCAGTCACCGGCAGGCCATGCTGTTCGAGCAGACGCGCTGTACCATCGGTCGCATAGAAATGATAGCCGAGCGCGCCCAGTTCTTGCACTATCGGCAGCGCCTCGGCTTTGTCGCGGTCGGCGATGGTGACGAAGGCCGCGCCATCGCGTTGAGGCGCCTCGATCCCCGCCGCGATCAGCGCCTTACGGAGCGCTGCGGGATACGTCTCGTCGATCCCCATCACCTCGCCTGTGCTTTTCATCTCCGGGCCAAGCGCCATCTCCGCACCGATGATCTTGGACATCGAGAAGACCGGCCCCTTCACCGCGAACAGCGGTTGTTCGGGCCAGAGACCATCGGGCAGCCCGCTGTAGCCGAGCTGCGCCAGCGTCTGGCCGAGGGGTATCTGCGTCGCCAGATCAACCATCGGCACACCCGTCACCTTGCTCAAGAAAGGCACCGTACGCGAGGCGCGCGGATTCACCTCGATGACATAGACGTTGTCCCCCGGAGCGCCATTTGGCTCGGTCACGACGAACTGCGCATTCATCAGGCCACGCACGCCGAGCGCCAGCGCGATGTTGCGCGCGTGCCGCGCAATCGCCGTCTTCTCGTCGTCCGAAAGGCTACGCGGGGGATAGACGGCGAAGCTATCGCCGGAGTGGACGCCCGCGCGCTCGATATGCTCCATGATGCCAGGGATCAGCACATCCTGCCCGTCACACAGCACGTCCACCTCTACCTCGCGCCCGGTGAGGTAATGGTCGACGAGGATCGGATGCTCACCGAACTGCGTGATGACCCGTGACACGTAGCGCTCCAGCGACTCGGGCGTGTGGATGATCTGCATCGCCCGCCCACCAAGGACATACGACGGGCGCACCAGCACCGGATAGCCGATCTCCTCGGCCGTCGCCATCGCCTCAGCCACCGTGCGCACACCCGCCCCACGCGGACGCGGCGCGCCCAGACGCTCCATCAGCGCATCGAAGCGGCGGCGATCTTCAGCCAGGTCAATGCTATCCACCGAGGTACCCAGAATTGGCGCGCCACCAGCCTGGAGCGACGCCGCCAGCCCGATGGCCGTCTGGCCGCCAAACTGGACGACGACGGGCGGCAATTCACCCTCATCTGGCGCATTTAGCCCACCATCCGCCTCGCCAGCCCCCGCCTCATTGCGCAGGATCGCCAGCACGCTCTCCTCGTCGAGCGGCTCGAAGTAGAGCCGGTCGGACATATCGAAGTCGGTGCTGACCGTCTCCGGGTTCGAGTTGACCATGACGCTGCGCACGCCCGCCGCGCGTAACGCCTGGGCCGCGCGCACAGAGCAGTAGTCGAACTCGATGCCCTGGCCGATGCGGATTGGCCCGCTCCCCAGCACCACCGCCTTCGCGCCGGGCAGCGCCTCCGCCTCATTCTCCTGTTCGTAGGTCGCGTAGAAGTAGGGCGTCTGCGCGGCAAACTCGGCGGCGCAGGTATCCACCATCTTATAGGTTGGCCGAATCCCCCAACGCTCCCGTTGCGCGCGGACATCAGCGGCGGTGATGAGCTGCTCCTGTCCGGCGGAAGCCCGCAGTTGGGCGATCTGCGCATCGGAGAAACCCATCTGCTTGGCAGCGCGTAGCAACTCAGGCGTCGGCGCACGTGCCGCGAGGCGCTGCTCCATCAGCACGATGTTGCGTAGCTTGGAGAGGAACCAGCGGTCGATGCCTGTCTGCGTATGCAACGCTTCGAGCATGCCAATCGCGCTATCGTTGCGCAGCGCATCGAGCAGGCTCCAGAGGCGCACATCGTTGGCGGGATATTCGCTGCCACTATCGTCGGCAAGGCCGGGCGATTGCAATGCATCGGCGCGCAGTTCCAGCCCGCGCATGGCCTTCTGCAACGCGCCCTCGAAGGTACGGTCAATCGCCATCACCTCGCCGGTCGCCTTCATCTGCGTCCCCAGCGCGCGGTCCGCCAGCGGGAACTTGTCGAACGGCCAGCGCGGAATCTTGACGACGACGTAGTCCAGCGCCGGTTCGAAGGCGGCGAGCGTCTTGCCCGTCACCTGGTTGCCGATCTCGTCCAGCCGCAGGCCAATGGCGATCTTCGCCGCGACGCGCGCGATCGGGTAGCCGGTGGCCTT
>JAICKD010000290.1 GCA_025928125.1 Ktedonobacterales bacterium | reverse complement strand
TCCTCGGCCTCGGTCTGGCGGCCAGCCGCGACGAGCGTCTGTGCGAGAGTCTCATACGCGACCGCCATCTCTGGGTCGAGCGAGACGGCCGTTTCCGCCATCTCGACCGCGTCAGTGGTTCGCCCCGCCGCGAGATAGGTATCGGCGAGGTCGTTGCAGAAGGTCGGGTTGAGCGGGTCGGCAATGCGCGCCTGCTCATACGACGAGATGGCCTCTGCATGGCGACCAAGGGCGTCGTAGGCCGACGCCTGCTCGTAGAGCGCCTCGGGATCGTCGGGGAAGCGCTGCAAGTAGTCGTCGGCAACCGTGAGCGCTTCATCGTAGCGTCCGGCGAGGTTGAGCGACGCGGCCAGCCCGGAATACGCATCGGCCAGCGCCTCTTCGTCGTCCTCGTCCTCGGCGTCGCTATGTTCCTTTACCAGTCCCCTAAATGCCTCAATCGCCTCGTCGTAGCGTTCGGCGTCGCGGAGCGCCTCGGCCAAGCTGAACCGCAGCCCGCTTGATTCGGGTGTCAGGTCAGAGGCCTTTCGGTACGCTTCGATAGCCTCGTCTGCAAGCCCCTGCTCTTCGCGCCACGCGCCCAAGTGTTCCCATGCCTCGGCGTCGTCGGGCGCCAGCTGGACGACGTGCTGCCAGGCCTCGGCAGCCTCGTCTACTCGCGCCAGCGCCTCATAGGTCGTCGCCTGCGTGCGATAGGTGTCGGGACTTTCCGGCTCCAGCGCCACCATCTGGTTCGCCAGCGTCAGCGCGTCCTGCTCGCGGTGCGCCTCCAGATACGACTGCACCAGCGTGGCGTAGCGCTCCAGGTCGCGCGGGTCTTCGTCCAGGCGCTTCTCCAGCGTGGCGATATGCTCAGATTGCTCCCGCTGGCGCTCGCGCACATCCAGCAGATTATCTGCCGCCAGCGTGTTCTCCGGCTCTAGAATCTGCGCCTGGCGATAAGCAAGGATCGCATCGTCGAAGAAGCCAAGCTGGCGATAGGCGTCGCCGACGTTAATGAAGAGCTCGGCGTTGCCGGTATCCAGCTCTAGCGCCCGCTGAAAGACCTCCAGCGCCTCTTCCTGCAAGCCAAGCTCGCCGTAGAGGTTGCCCAGATTGATGTACGCCTCCATCAGCGCCGGATCCAGCCTGATCGCGCGCATATAGGACGCGATCGCGCCCTCCACGTCGCCGAGATGTTGGCGGGCGAGCGCCAGATTGTAGCGCGCGCGCGCATCCCCTGGCGCGGCTGCCACGGCCTGTGCGAACGCCTCTTCGGCGGCCTCGTAATCGCCAGCAGCAGCCGCCTCATTGCCCTGGCGTAAGAACGCCTGCCCGGCTCCGTCGGCGCTGTTGCCGTTCGAGCCAGATGCGCCTCTGTTCTGAGCATCGTATGGCATAGTAGGTTTCTCCGGTCACTGTTACTGTTCGCAGTGAAAATTAGAGCGCAGAGAGTGAGGCGTCCAGTTTCTCCATCGCCTCGTCAACATCACTGCGCTCGATAATCAGCGGTGGGACGAAGCGAATGGTGGATGGCCCGGCGTTGGTCACCAGCAGGCCCCGCTCCATCGCCTGATCCATGATATCCTGTGCCTTTGGGTCAGCCAGATCGAAGGCGCGCATCAAGCCAAGGCCGCGCTGGCCGGTGATGAGGCTGCTGTGGCGGCTGCGTAGCTCCTGCAACCGGCCTTCGAGATATTCGCCCAGGTCGTCGGCGTGCTCGACCAGATGCTCGTCGACGATGGTGCGGACGGTGGCGACGCCAGCGGCGCAGGCGATAAGGTTGCCGCCAAAGGTCGTGCCATGATCGCCCGGCTCGAAGATGTCGGCGCGCGGCGCGGCAAGCATCGCGCCAATTGGCACGCCGCCCGCCAGTCCCTTCGCCATCGTCGTGATGTCAGGGCGGACCTCCATATTCTCCCAGCTAAAGAACTTGCCCGTGCGGCCCATGCCCGCCTGCACTTCGTCGATGATCAAAATGAGGTTCTGCTCGTCGCACCACGCGCGCAGCCCCTGGAGGTAGTCGGTTGAGGCGGGATAGATGCCGCCCTCGCCCTGTACCGCCTCAATGAGGATGGCGCATGTCTTCTCGTCGGTCGCCGCTTTGACGGCATCGAGATCGTTGAAGGGTACCTGTTTGAAGCCATCTGGAAGCGGCTGCCAGGTATCCTGATACTTCTTCTGGCCGGTGGCGGCGGTCGTGGCTAGCGTGCGCCCATGGAACGAGCGCTCCATGCTGATGACGCCGTACGCGCCGTTGCGATTCAGCCGCCCAAACTTGCGCGCGAGCTTGATGGCGCCTTCGTTGGCCTCGGCGCCGCTGTTGGAGAAGAACGAGCGCATGCCGCCGCTGAGGTTATAGAGCTGCTCAGCTAGCTCCACCTGTCGCTCGTTGATGTAGAGGTTCGAGACATGGATGAGCTTGGTGGCCTGCTCCTGAATCGCGCGCACCACGTTCGGATGCACATGGCCCAGGACGTTAACGGCGATACCCGCGACCAGATCGAGGTATTCCGTGCCGTTCGCATCCCAGACACGCGCGCCCTGGCCACGTTCCATCACCAGATTGCGCTTGAAAGTATGCTGGTAATACTTGTTTTCGAGGGCTACCCAGTCGCGCTTCTCTGGCTGCTGCCCCGCGGACGTCTCGCCGGAGGGTGTTGTCGTGGTCATGCGATTTCTCCTTGTGCCTCTTGGATTGCGCGCCATTGCGCTTTTGCGATTTAGCGGGTATATTCGGCGTTCTCTTCGATGTAGCCGTGAGTCAGGTCGCAGCCCCAGGCCATCGCCGACACATCGCCGAGATGCAGGTCAACGTCCACCGCGACCTCTGGCTGGCCCATTACCTGTTTTGCCGCCGCCTGATCGTAGTCAGTCGCCACGCCATTGTGGACCACCAGAACCCCGCCGAGCGAGATATCCAGCTTATTGTGGTCGAGGTCGGCGCCGCTCTTGCCCAGCGCCGCGATTACCCGGCCCCAGTTGGGATCGCTGCCCGCGATGGCGCATTGCCAGATCGGCGAGTTGGTGATGGCGCGGGCGGCTTTGCGCGCGTCGGCGCGGGTGGGCGCGTTGCGCACCGTCACTGTCTGGAACCGCGATGCGCCTTCGCCGTCGCGGGGGATCTCGCGGGCGAGGTAGCGGGTCACGTGGCGGAGCGCCGCCTCGAAGAGCGCCGCGTCGGGCGACGATGCATTGAGCGGGGTGTTGCCCGCGACGCCGCTGGCGAAGAGCAGCACTGTGTCGTTGGTGGACATATCGCCGTCGACGCAGACCATATTGAACGAGTCATCGACCGCCGCGCTCAACAGCTGCTGCAGGAAGGCTGGCTCGGCGGCGGCGTCTGTGGTGAGGTAGCAGAGCATCGTCGCCATGTTGGGATAGATCATGCCCGCGCCCTTGGTCGAGCCGCCAAGGCGTACGGTCTTGCCCTCAACGGTGAACTCGACGGCAATCGTCTTGGTGCGCGTATCGGTGGTGATGATGCCCTGGGCAAAGTCGGGGCCGCCATCGGGATGCACCTCGATCTGCGCGACGCCTTTTTCCACCTTATCTATGGGCAGCCGCCGCCCAATGATGCCGGTGGAGGAGACGAGCACGAGCGACGGATCGATGCCGAGCTTCTGCGCGGTCACGTCGGCCATGCGGCGGGCGTCGAGCATCCCTTGCTCGCCATTGGAGCAGTTGGCGTTGCCGCTGTTGACGACGACCGCCTGGGCATGTCCACCCGTAGAGGCCAGCTTCTCGCGGTCCAGCAGGACGGTGTGCGAGGCGGTCTTGCTGGTGGTGAAGGTACCAGCGGCGGCGCACTGCTCGTCGGCGACGAGCAACGCCAAATCCGGCAGCCCCGCGTCCGACTTGATGCCACAGGCGGTGTTCCCGGCGCGGAAACCACGCGCGGCGGTGACGCCGCCATCCACCAGACGCAGACCAGCAGCCAGGTCGCGCGTCATCAGCTCAGGATAATCTGTCACGTTAAAGGCTCCTCGACGAGCAGGCGTGCATTCAGAAGCAGTGCGTTCGCACGGCTGTCACGACAGTTGATACGATGGTTTGCGCTGGTTGCCCGCTCCAACACGCGGCGAGACGGGGCAACGACACAGGCTAAGCTATTGTACATCGCGGGCAATGCCGTCGCAAGCGGGCGATAAGTGTGCTGGGCCGTGAAGGATGTGCAGGCTGGCGTCAAGCGTGTATACTCATGCTGGCGACCAGAGTGGATGGATGGCCCAGAAGCAGGAGCAAGCGATGGCTCAGGAGACAGCAGCCAGCATGGCAGCGCCCGAAGGCGCAATCTGGCAGGCATGGCTCGACGCATTCATCCACCCGAAATTCGAGACATACGCGCGCTGGTATCTGCGCATGAATGCCCGCTGGCGGCGCATCTCGCTCGCGGTCTCGCTGCCATTGCTATTGATTGCGATTCTTGTGGTTATCGCTCACGATACTATGTATGTGGGCAATAGCATCCAGGCGCTTACGCTTGCCCGCTTCCTGAGCTACCTTGGCTCACCGCACGGCCTCTTTGAGCTATTTGATTTGATTGCTGCTGCGCTGGTGGCGATAGTCGCAATTCCCGCAATTGCCGCTGTGTTCGCGCATCGCAGCATTGGCCGATATAACATCCGCAGCTACATTGCGTACTGCACATTCATGCAAACATTGCCCATGGCATGCGTCTTCCTGGTGCTTGGTATGATAGGGTATTTCTTTTTAGGCTCCTTCAGTTCGGCCTCATTCATTGGCCAAGCCGCCGATTATATTTTCATTTACTTGCCAACATATATGGCATTTGGAATTGCATCTGCGGGACTTTCCGCAGCCACACTCAGACTCGGTTTCCTGATGAATTTGATGCTGTGGGCGATTTACATTGCCGTCGTTTTGCTCGTATGGCATCTGCTGGGTCACTTCCTGGTATCGCTGGGGTTCCCGGTACTGTGAGCGTTTCCCTTGCATGAGGAATAGGGCCTGACCAGCAACGTTCAGTCGAAAAAGATACCGCTGACTACTGCATTGGAATTCAGATTGGTCACAGTGAAGCGGACATGGCCGCGCACTAGCCAGACCAGATACTTGCCGTTGCGGAACTGATCGTTCGCGTTCGTGTCGCCGTTGGGCTGCCCCACGGTGCGTGTATCGAGCGTCGCGCCAGTGGTGGCGTTCACCGCCACGATACGTTCCACACGCCCACCGCCATAGCCATCCCAGTCCAGCAGATACATCGCCAGCCGATGGGTCTTGCCATCTGTCACCCCAATGTCAATCGTGAAGGTCTGACCAGTGAACCAGCACGCCGCGATGCGACCAGTTCCTTCCGTGCCGGGAGGCTTC
>JAICKD010000765.1 GCA_025928125.1 Ktedonobacterales bacterium | reverse complement strand
GGCGGGTCGTCTTTGCCAGTTCGTGCGCGCTCTATGGCGAGCGTCCTGAATTGCCCTCGCATGAAGCGCTGCTCCCGAATCCACTCTCACCCTACGCGGTGCATAAGCTCACTGGCGAAGGATTGTGCGGTGTCTTCACGCGCGCGTTTGGCCTGGAGACCGTCGCGTTGCGGTATTTCAACGTGTTCGGGCCGCGCCAGGATCCCGCGTCGGATTATGCCGCCGCCATCCCAAAGCTGACGATGGCGCTGGCACGCGGCGTCAGTCCGGTGGTCTTCGGCGATGGCGAGCAGACGCGAGACTTCATCTTTGTGCAGAACGTTGCTCAGGCAAATCTCCTAGCGGCGGACGCCCCGACTGCGGTAGGCCAGGTGATCAATATCGGCAGCGGCGAGTCCATCTCGATCAACGACATGCTCCGAGTTGCCGCCGACCTGCTCGGCGTGCCTCTGCATCCCGAATACCGCGAAGCGCGCGCGGGCGATGTACGGCACAGTCGCGCGGACATCGCGCGGGCGAAGGCATTGCTTGGATACGAGCCAACCGTCGGATTCCGCGATGGGCTGGCGCGCACCATCGAAAGCCTCGTGGCGCAGGGCTGAGCAGTTGCCGGAGTCAGAGTCTTGCTGACATTAGGACGTAACGAGTGGCAATGTCGGAGCTGCCTGCTCGGCCTGCTTCGGCGCGCCCTGAAGCGTGAAGCGGAAGGTTGAGCCTTCTCCGGGCTTGCCGCTGCTGTCCACCCAGATGCGCCCGCCCATCGCCTCTACCAGCACGCGACAGAGATAGAGGCCAACGCCCGTCCCGCGCACCGGGCCAGCGATATCGCGTTCGAGCCGGACGAAGCGCTGAAACAGCTTTGACATATCCCGTGAGGGAACGCCGAGGCCGTAGTCGCGCACACTCACCTCAACGTCTGGCATCGTTGGGCCGCCGGTCGATGCGGCGGATTTGCGCGCACGTCCTCGTAAGGCCAGCGCCCGCGCGGAAATGTCGATGGGGGTGGATGCGTCGGAATACTTGAGCGCATTGGTCAGCAGATTGATCAGTACCTGGCGCAGTCGGTCTTCATCTGCCATGACCCACAAGTCGTCGGGTATTTCGATATTGATAGTCCGTGACTGCGACGCGATTTCTTCCAGCCCTGGCTCTCCGACGAGCCGTGGATCGAACGTCTCAACCACCGATTGTACGACGCGCGCCAGCGCCACCGGCTGCGCGTTGATCTGCGGTGGGCCGCTCTGTATCGCGCCTGTGTCCAGCACGGTGGCGAGCAGGCGTAACACGGCTTTTCCCGATGTGAGGGCGCGCGTCAGCAGCCGGTCCCGCTGTTCGGTGGTTGCCTTGTCGCCAAGCAGATTCAGGATCTCGATATTGTTGTACCAGGTCATGATGGGGGTGCGCAGCTCGTGATTGGCGGCGATGAGGAACTGATCCTTGAGCGCGGTCAGCTCGCGCTCGCGTTCGATGGCGCGCCGGGCTCCGGCGATGTTGGCGCGTGCCGTGCGCGCATACATCCAGCCCAGCACGGCGGCGAGCGCCTGATTGGCCACGAGCAGCACCAGCGCGCCCAGGCGAAAGGTCAAGGGATCGCCGCTGAGGTGGCCGAGGTCGGGCGAAACAGGCGAGAGCAGCAGACCCGAAATGGTGGCTCCGATGAGGACCACCGCCGCTACCCAGATCACCCACATTGGCAACACTAGGCCCGCGATCAACGCCACAACGGCAAGCAACGCATAAAGCAGCAGACTGCGGATATCCAGCCCCTGTGGATTGAAGAGCGTAAATGAGAGTCCCAGTATAAGGCTGCCAAAGACAAAAAAGATGCCCGCCGTTGTCGCTCCCCAGCCGATACTGACAACCAGGCAGAGACAGGTGAGCACCAACTCGCTGAGCAGGGTGATGAAAAACACGGCATCGGTGTTGGTAATCAGCGCCACTGGGATCACCAGAAGGCAGAGGCCCACGACGATGCTATACAAAATGAGCTGCAACAGTCCCGCGCGCCTGCGCGCCTCCAGTTGATCGAGCGGGAGCGCGAGAAGATCGGCGGGCAATGGCAAGAACGGTTCGGTGAACACAGCGCGCAGGAATGCCATGCGACGACGCACATGCACGCGACGTCCCAGGCTGGTGATGGAGTG
>JAICKD010000235.1 GCA_025928125.1 Ktedonobacterales bacterium | reverse complement strand
TAGCGCACGCGCGCCAACGGCCTCTCTCCACTCTCTGGATCATCGGATTCGTCTGGCTCGTCGGGCAGCGGCATGTTATCGGTCAGGCTGGATGAATGGTCGGGCATCTTCTCTGCAATCCGGTCTCTATGAAACGCAGCGCATATGAGAACTACGCCACGGCTTGTGTATCACTCACCAGATTATTGTAGCACCGAGAGACGAGCCTGCGCCGAGGGAATACCGCAGAGCAATCGCGGAAGATACGACGGCCTCCCGAGGCTCCCGCTCCAGTTAGGGAGCAGGTGGCCGCCGGAAGGCCAGAGGGTTGCGAATTAGCCGTTGCGCTTCAGCTTGCCGGTGCGCTTGGCGTAGCGCTCTGCCAGGTGGAAGATGAACTGGCCGACCGGAATGCTCACCACGGCGCAGATCAGCAGCGGCCAGATGTCACCCCAGGCGTTATACGGCGTTTGCTGCACCATCAGCGCGCCACGCAGCCCATTGAGCACGTAGGTCGCGGGTGAGATCACCGAGAGCGCCTGCAAGAACCCCGGCAACACCGAGACCGAATAGTAGACGCCCGAGACCAGCAGGATGACCGCACGGATGATATAGGCCATCTGCGCGCCACGCTCGGTATAGAGCATCGGCAGGACGGCGGCCATCGTGCCAAAGCCAATGAACGAGAAACTGCCGACCGCCAGCACCAGCAGCGCCAAGGGCCAGTTCGCCTGCGAGAGATCCAGGTGGAAGAACAGCGCCATGATGCCCAGTTGCAGGGCAGTCATGACGATGCCGTGAATCAGGGCATAGGCGCAGGCGCCGAACATATGCGTCACGCGGGAGACTGGCGCCATGAAGGTGTATTCGATGGTGCCTTCCCAGCGCTCCATCGTGACGGTCTCGGTGACGCTGTCGAAGACAACCGAGAGGAACGTCCAGACGGCGGTGCCGATGGCGAGATACAGGATAAGACTGTTCAATTCCGCCGTGCCGATTTTCCCACCGGAGGCGGCCTGCGCGCTCGGCGCGATGAAGGTGACGCTGAGCGCGTTGACGACATTATAGGTGATCCAGACCACTTCCCACGCCCAGTAGCGTTTGGTCAGATACCAGTTACGCTCGACAAACGCGAAGCCTTTGTTGACCTCGTTCCCTGCCGAACGCGCCGCCTTGCGAGCGGCATTCTGAAAGCTTCGTTCTCGTGCCAGACCAATCATACTGGTTATTTGCCCTCCTGGACGCCATGCTCGTCGTTCTCGTCAGTCTCGTCGTCATCATTCTCTTCGTCTTCGGCTTCGTCCTCTTCCCAGTCGCGTCCGGTATAGGCGAGGAAGACCTCCGTCAGTGTCGCCGGATGGTCCAGCCCCAACCGCGCGGCGACATCCAGCTTGAGCTGTTCGGGCGTTCCCTGCGCCACGATGCGCCCGCCATCGATGATGGCGATCTGGTCGCAGAGGGCGTCGGCCTCGTCCATGTCGTGGGTGGTCAGCAGGATGGTGGCGTCGTGGGTATCGCGCAGCTCGCGGATGAACACCTGCACGTCCTGCTTGGAGCGCGGGTCGAGTCCGGTCGTCGGCTCGTCCAGTAGCAGCAGGATCGGCGCGGTCAAGAATGCGCGAGCGATAGCCACCTTCTGCTGCATCCCGCGCGACATGTTCTCCAGCGGCTGCGCGATGCGGTCGCGCTTGATGCCAAGGCGAGTCAGGATCTCGATAATCATCGGTCGCGCCTGGCGGGCGGTCAGTCCATAGAGCCGTGCGGAGTAGAGCAGGTTTTCCATCGGGCTGAGCTTGCGGAAGAAGGCTGCCTCGACGCTGACGCGGTTGATGAGCCGCTGCACCTTGCGCTCCTCGCGCTCGACATCGTGGCCGAAGACTTCGATCTTGCCCTCGTCGGCCAGCAGCAGCGTTGAAATAAGCCGGATCAATGTGGATTTGCCAGAGCCGTTGGAGCCGAGCACGCCGAAGATTTCGCGCCGGTGAATCGTCAGCGTCACATCGTCTACGGCACGGACGATCTTCGCGCTTTTGCGCTTGTTGGCGCCGCGCGTGAGCCAGCGTGGGCGACCGCTTTTAACGAACCGCTTTGAGACTGCCATAATACGCAGAGCGTCGTAACCATCCAGGCTGGCCAACTCGGCCGATGTGAGTATGCCTGGACGGCGTAACGATTCTGGTGGAGTAGTTTCCTCGTGGAGCGACGATGGCGAACTGGTGAGAGACAAGGTTTCCTCCTGACGTCAGGGCGACAGATGATGTGACACACGGCGAGAGACGCAATGAATGGGCGGAATGGCGCAGGGATGAGCGCGTACACTGGCGCGAAAACTGGCCGCAAAAGGCCGCGAAGACCCACAAAGACCCACAAAGACGGTAAAGACTCCACTGGCGGGCAGCAGCGATGAAATGAGTGATGCCGCGGGCTGGTGGCGCCCGCTGCTTTCGGGGGAACCCGACGACCTAGCGGGTACGCACTCGCGGCGCGCGGAGTCGCGTGAACACGATGATACCGACTCCGACATTCTCGCGGAGGCCACCGATTCCGGTATCCAGTACCGCGAAGTCCTGGCCTCCGATGAAGGAAGGCGCCATGGTCGCAGCCTGGCGGCAGAAGGGGCTACCGCTCATGCTTGTGCTGCTGTTCCACATCGCGCACCTCCTCAGTAACACCTGGGATATTGGTCCATCCGGACACACCCTAGCCAGTATAGAGTCCGGCAGCAATTGGTGTCAAGACGGTCCACGCAGAAATCTGACCGACCTGCGCTAAGGTACAGGCAGCGGCATATCGCCGACATACGGACACCGCCGCCGGACAACCGGTGGCGTTTTCGTCTGTCTCGCATCATCAATACTCTTGACGGCTGGCGCTTATGCATGGCACAGTCTGGAGTGCGCCGCTTGCTCAGCCAGGCGAGCGTTCTATGGGGGTGTACGGGTCCCGGTGGGCCTCGCCGTCTTCAAAACGGTTGCACGGGCGCTCGCGCGTTCGTGGGTGGGTTCGACTCCCATACGCCTCTGCCCATGTTGTCGAAGGTTGCACGCAAAAGCCACGCGAGGCGCTGTATGGCTACGACGGGAAGAGCTGGATTTGCGGGACAATCTGCTGCGCCTGCCTCTCACTCTGCCAATACAACTGGATAACAGCGGCGCCACCGCCCTGATAGTACTCGAGCGTGATGGCGTAGCGCTGGCCCGCCGCCAGCGTGATGGAGCCCGGGTTCGACGTGGTGCTATGATCGGTCCAGTTGTCGACGACAAGCTGGTTGTTGATGAGCAGCCGCACCCCGTCGTCTGAGACAGTTGTGAAGGTGTAGGTCTCGGAAAAGAGTGGGACTACATATCCTGTCCAGCGCACCGAGTAGTTGCTCGCGACGCCGGTGATCGGTGGAGCGGGACCCCAATTCGTGAAGTTGATGATGGGGTCGATACGCGACATCGCAGGCGTTCCCGTGAGGCTCTTGTTCGAGAAATAGGCGCCTGTGAGACCCGTGCCAACGGGTATCGGCGTCGCGGTTGCCGTGGGGCGTGGCCTTGGCGTCGCGGTTGGTGGTGTCGTTGGGGTTGGCTGCAAGGTTGCTGTCGGTTGCGGCGTGTCTGTCGGCTGCGAGGTTGCCGTGGCCGTTGGCAGGACGATCGGTTGACTCTTCGCCAGCCAGGGCCATTGGAACCCCGTCCGGGAAGCCAGAGCGCTCCCCGCGAACGAGCCCATCAGGAGCAAGAGAACCGCCAGGGCCACAAGAAGCCAGCGGCGTGGGCCTCGCCACGGGGATGAGCCATCGATGGCGCCAGGTGGCCCACCGCCAGCGCCTCCTCCCCGCCCTCGCCTGCGCCGAGAAGGCGCCGCCGCTGTCGGGACCGACTCGAATCGGTGTGTCCTTCGCGGCCAGACGCCTACTGTCGGCACCGAGACCGTATCAGGCTCGGCGATTGCCGCCGCTAGCGCCTCAGCAAAGCTGCGCGCATCGGGAAAGCGATCCTCTGGCTGGCGGGCCAGCGCGCGCATGACGGTCGCCTCAAGCTTGCGGCTGATAGTGGGATTGTGCTTCGAGGGTGGTATCAGCGGCGCGGTGAGCACCAGCGCGGCAACCTCATACGGGGTCTCGGCCTCATGGGGAACGACGCCCGTCAGCAACTCATAGAGCACTGTCCCCAGCCCATAGATGTCAGCGCGCTGATCCACTGGCCCGTTCCGCAGCTGTTCCGGCGCCATATATTCGGGCGTACCTACGGGCAGGCCTGTCGCCGCCAACGTCTGCATCACCCCCGGCCGCCGCAGGAACATTGCCTCGCGCGCGATGCCGAAGTCCGTCAGCATCGCCTTCCCTTTTTGGTCGAGCAGAATGTTCTCGGGCTTGACATCGCGATGGACCAGTCCCATCTCGTGGGCAGCCTCAAGCGCGGAGGCAATCTCGACGACGATGCGCCCAGCCGCGACAAGCGGCAGGGTACCCTCGCGGTCAAGCCGGTCACGCAGCGACTCGCGCAGGATCGGCATGACCTGGTAGAGCAGCCGCTGACGTTTTACGACCTCCTCGCCGTAGTGGTAGACGGGGACGATATGGGGATGGTTGAGCGCGGCGACGCGGCGAGCCTCTGTGCGGAAGCGCGCGACATAGTTGGGGTCGGCTGCCAGGATTGGCGGAAGCACCTTCACGGCGACCAAGCGATTCAGGCGGGGGTCCAGAGCGCGGTAGACCTCAGCCATCCCGCCGCTCCCCAGCAGCGACTGAAGTACGAATACGCCCAGTTGCTGCCCTTGCAGCTCGCCCCCTCCAACAGTCACGTTATCGTCCTCCCGCCACATCATCGCTTAGTCGTCGTGGGCAGAGTGTAACAGAAAATGCTCCCTTGTCATAGTGAGGAATTTGTCGCCCCCTGCTCAATGTTATCTACGCGCGCCTGGTACGCAGCATCCGAGGGCTTCCTACCGTGGAGAAACTGGCCCCGTTTTTGCGGACGGCGTGCAAGTAGAGAACGCAATGAGCATAGTGTCTACACGCGACGCGGAGAGCATCGCCGCATGAATGGAGGCGCGGAGATGGCGGGAACAGGTGGAACGATCTACAAAAAGACTGAGCTTGTCGGAACCTCAACCACCGGGTATGACGACGCCGTGAAAGCGGCGATCGGGCGCGCCCAGAAGACGCTACGCCATGTCGACTGGTTCGAGGTCAAGGAGCTGCGCGGGCGCATCGATAACGGCGTGATCGTCTATCAGGCGACGCTCGAAATCGGCTTCGCGCTCGAAGACACCAATACATAGGGAGATACGCTCCGCCCATTGCCGCATTCCGGCGCTCTCACCTATCGAGTCGGCCGTTACTATGCCACAGCCCAATGCCTCGGCATAAGCTAGGTGCGGGCGATTTTCGCGCGTTTGAGCGCCACACGCTCTGTCCAGCCATATCAGCCACAATCCATCCCCTCATTTTGCTGCTCGCATGTTATGATTGGACGCAAGTGATTTGCGACTCGGGTTATGCATCGAGGGAAAGCTTAATGGCAGGATGGTTCCGCAAGCGCTGGGCAAATGACAGTATGCCAGCAAAATATGATGACCCGGTAGAACAGGTTGCGCCCAATGTACTGGCTGACCGGGCCGCGCAGCGACTTGCGCGCGCCGAGAAGACGCTACTCCGTAAGCCAGGAAACGTGCAGGCATGGAATGAGAAAGCGTGGGCGCTGCTCGACCTGCGCCGCTACGATGAGAGTATCAGCGCCGCCGAACAGGCCATCGCGCTCGATCCGAAACAAGCATCGGCATGGAACAACAAGGGTGCTGCCCTCTCTGGCCTCAAACGAGATGAAGAGGCGCTCGCCTGTTATGAGCAGGCGCTTAACCTCTATCCAAAGTATCCGCTCGCATGGAAAAACAAGGCAAAGATCTTGCTACGGCTTGAGCGCCTGGAAGAGGCACTTGAGGCGGGTGGCATTGCCGCACAGTTCAACCCACAGAATGCCAATCCCTGGTGGGTTCAGGCGCGCGCCCTCCGAG
>JAICKD010000675.1 GCA_025928125.1 Ktedonobacterales bacterium | reverse complement strand
GTACTCTTGACCAGTGGCATGTTTCTTGTCATACTGGGATACACATGGGTGGTCGTCCGGTTGCTGCCGATGCGGCGGACAATGACTGTTCGCCGTGACCACCCAATCGCTACCGATCTGCCACTGGCGCCAGAACTGGAGTTACCCCTTGGCTGACCTCATCCGTGAGCTGCGTCCACTACCGTCACTTGGAGACCGCGCCGAGCGCACCCGCACCTTTACCGAAGCCGATGTCGTCGAATACGCCGAGTTGAGCGGCGACCTCAACCCCATTCATCTGGACGACGACTACGCCGCCAAATCGCGCTTTGGTCGGCGTATCGTTCATGGCTTCCTCACTGCGGGCATGATCTCCGCCTTGCTGGGAACCGAACTGCCGGGCATCGGCTCTATCTATGCCTCACAGACTTTCAAGTTCCTGGCGCCTGTCTATATTGGCAACACCATCACCGCCAGCGTCGAGGTGATCGAGATTCGCGAGGAGAAGCGGCTCGTCACGCTGCGCACCGATTGTGTCAATGCTGACGGCGTACTTGTGTTGACCGGCGAGGCCGTCATCAAGTGCTGAGCGCCTGCCGCTTTAGGGATACCTCTACAAATAAGTAAGATTGCCTGCCATAGCCGCTTGCGCCCTGCGCATGCCACGTCGCATACTGCACCTGTCTCGTATGCGCTCTCACCGTGGCACGTGGGCTGCGGTGACATCTCCTGATGAGAGGGAGGCATGGCGTGGCAACTCTTGAGGGAGCGGTTGTAGTGGTCACGGGCGCGGGCCGTGGCATCGGACGGGCTATCGCTGAAGAACTCGGCGCGGGTGGCGCGCGTGTCGTCGTCAATTATGGCAGCAGTCGCGGCCCGGCGGAAGAGGTGGTGAGCACGATCACCGAGGGAGGATCGAAGGCCCTTGCCGTTCAGGCGGATGTCTCCGATCCCGAGCAGGCGGCGCGACTCATCGAGCAGACGGTAGCTGAGTTCGGACGCATCGATGCCCTCATCAACAACGCGGGCATCACCATCGATCGCTCGATGAGGAATCTCTCGATTGAGGATTGGAACCGGGTGATTCAGAACAATCTCAACAGCTGTTTCTACACCGCCAAGGCTGCCCTTCCCCACTTCATGGAGCAGCAGGGCGGCACAATCGTCAACATCAGCTCATTTGTCGGCCACATGGGCAACTTTGGCCAGGCTAACTATAGCGCCGCCAAGGCCGGCATTATCGGCTTCACTAAGACGGCGGCTATCGAAATGGCGAGGTATCACGTGACGGTCAACTGCGTCTGTCCTGGCTTCACCGAGACTGATATGTACACCGTCGTGCCTGAGAAGGTGAAAGAACAGATCGTCAAGCGCATTCCGCTGGGGCGTGTCGGCACCTCGCGGGAAATCGCCCGCGCCGTCCGCTATCTCATTGTAGATGGCGACTATATCACCGGCCAGACGCTCAACGTCAACGGCGGCATCTTCATGATGTGAGCCGACCCAATACTGCGCAGACAGAAAACAGACCGGAGCGAGTTGCCCCAGTCTGCGTGTTTCCGCTGCTATCGCCGAGTTAGCGGGCCTTTTGGGCTGCCTGGCGCGTCACATCGATCCCCTTCTGGTAGAAGGCAATCGGCGCGGCGAGCAGATCAAGATAAGCGTTGAGCGACTCCTGGGCAACCTTCTGGAATGCTGTCCGCTGCTTCTCAGATTGCTCGGCCATTGTCTGGAACAGTCCGCGCGCGGTCTCTTCCTGGGCGCGAAGCTGGGCGACGCCATTCTCGAAGGCCGTCTGAGCGAACTGAACATTGCGCTCCTGTGCTGCCACAACGCCGCTGGCGACCGCCTGGTACGCCTGGCGGGTCGTCTCAGTCCACTCTAGCGCGGCCTGATTGATTCCCTTTTCCATCTGATCTCATCCCTTCCGGCGGTGTATCCGCCACTGGTCTTATCGCGTGTTGTTTGTATCTTCGGGCTGTCCGGTATACAGCCGAAAGAACGTATTCATCATTGTTCGGTACTGATCGATGCCATTTGCCCAGAGCTTCAAATATGCCTCGCCAGCCTCGGTGATCGCATACATTCGCCGCGCTGGACCCTGGCCGCTGGTGTCCCAGGTGGAACTGACCATGCCGTCTTTCTCCAACTGGCGCAGCACCCGGTAGAGCGATCCGGGATTCATCGCGGCGAACCCGAAGGCCGCCATGCGCTCCATCAGGTCGTACCCGTACGAACTCCACTCGCGCAGCAACAGCAAGATAACCGCAGTCATCCAGTTGCGCGGAGTAGCGCCCGCTGTCGCCTCTGGCCCGGAGGTAGCGCTCTCATGCCCGGTTTCCTGGGATTTGGACTTCTTCGTGCTCATATATTCAGTGACCTTGTCGAATGCATCTATGTGCATTATACATATAGATGCATGATGTGTCAAGCTGATGTGCCAGCGGCCACAGCCCGTGTGTAATGCCACGATCTTAGCAGCCTGTAAGGCCAGGGTGTGACCATTTGCCGCATGATGCCGCCTGAATGAATGAAGTAATTTGCGCGCCGATGGCGTCGGCTATGGCGTTGCACACATCCGGTGTATATACTGATATGACAGCGTCTCTCTGTAGATTGC
>JAICKD010000317.1 GCA_025928125.1 Ktedonobacterales bacterium | reverse complement strand
TGTCAGCAGCGATAAAAACTGTCTGCACAGCGATTGGCAGACGATTGGCAGACAATAAGAGGAAAGTAGGCGATTTTCATGGCTGTGCGTCCTGATATGGTAGGTATGGTCGTGCGCGACATGGCGGCCTCGCTGCGTTTCTACCGACTACTGGAGCTTGAGATACCCGAAGGTGTGGAGGGCGAGCCATACGTCGATGTCACCACGCCGAATGGCTATCGCATCTCCTGGAATACGCTGGAGATGGTGAAGGGTATCGACCCCGAGTACGTCGAGAACCCGGTAGGGCAGCGCATCTCGCTCGCCTTCAAGTGCGACACCCCGGCGGAGGTGGATGCGCTGCACGAGCGGGTCGTCGCGGCGGGCTACACCAGCCACAAAGCGCCGTGGGACGCCTTCTGGGGCCAGCGCTACGCCGTCGTCGTCGATCCCGACGGCAACACCGTCGATCTCTTCGCCGCGCTCTAGCGAATCACACCCTCCCGCCGCATGCTACACTATGGGCCAGAAGCACTCGTACCCGACGTGAGCAAGCGGGAGGGTCGCGCGATGCAATCAGGTATCCGGCGAACAACAGCGCTTTGGCGACATGCGCTGTTGTTCGGGCTGCTGTTGGCGCTGCTCGAGCTTGGTCTTCTCGTTACGAGTACCACGTCCTCATTCCTGTCCCTTCAACAGGCGATTCTCGTTGGGTTGCTGCTGTACGTTGCTGTCCCAGCCTTCGCCGAATACATGGCTCGCTCCCTACTCTACGATAACACTGCCAAAGTATGGTTTGGTGTTCGCGTAGGTCTGGCAAGCTTCTCGATCTCTCTACTGGCCACGATGATGCTGTTCGGCTTCGAGTGGGTCAAGTATGCCAACGTGGAGCCGCCACCGCATAGCTGGGGAATCTATGATCCAGAATGGGAGTTCAGGAATCTGCTGACTACACTTGCCAGTCTCGCGCTTATCCATGGCATCGGCGTTCTGCTCAGCGTCGTAGGGTCACTACTCGGTGGTGGAGTAACGATCTGGCGGGCAGCACGACTTCAGATTCGTACACGTCACATGAACTAAACGATAAGGCTAGTTATGGCTGACTACGATGTCATCATCATCGGCGCGGGCGCGGCGGGGCTGGCTGCCGCCTCGACGCTGGCCCGTGCTGGGCGCACAGTTGCGCTGGTGGAGGCACGCGACCGCATCGGTGGGCGTGTCTACACCATTCACCCGCCTGGCGCGACGCTGCCCATCGAGCTTGGCGCCGACTTCGTCCACGGGCGGCCAGAAGAGACCTTCGCGTTAGCCACGGAGGCGGGCCTGCGCCTCTATGAGCAGACCGGCAACTCCTGGGCCGCGCGCGAAGGAAATCTGCTAAGCGACGACGATGACGACGATGAAGCGGACGATGATGATGAAGCGAACGACGAAGGCGATGTCGGCGCGATCTTCGCCGCGATCCACACCTGGCAGGGGGAGGACCGCACGCTGCAATCCCTGCTCGACGAGCGGTTCGCGGGGGAGCGCTGGGCTGCCGCGCGGGCGCGGATTCGCGGATTCGCCGAGGGATTCGACGCCGCCGAGGTAAACCGCGTCAGCGTCGCCTGGCTGCGACAGACCGAGCTGGCCTCCGACGCGATAGATGGCGACCGCCAGTTTCGCGTGCTGGATGGCTATAACCGCGTGCTGGCATGGCTCAGCGACACACTCGGCCCATCGACGGACCTGCGCTTAGAGACCATTGCCCGCGAGGTGCGCTGGCAGCGCGGCCACGTCGAGATTCAGATGGAATCGCCCGCTGGCGCGCCACTTGGCGAGATCAGCGCGCGCGCCGCCCTCATCACCGTGCCATTGGCCGTGCTCAAGCGCTCGTTCGACGATCCAGAGTCGCCGGGCGCGCTACGGCTGCTGCCGGAGCCACCGGGCAAACGCGAGGCGCTGTCATACCTGGAGATGGGCCACGCCATGAAGGTGGTACTGCTCTTCAAGGAGATCTTCTGGGACGCGCTGCCACAGGCACGCCGGGCCAATCGCCAACTCATCGCATTGCCCCGGCTCTCGTTCCTCTTCTCCAACGATCCGGTGATGGCAACGTGGTGGACGCCCCATCCGGTCGTCGCGCCGATGCTCACCGGCTGGGCCGCCGGACCACGCGCCGCTCGGCTGGCTACCATGACGAGCGAGGAGATCGCCGATGAGGCGGTTGCCGCGCTGTCACGAGCGCTGGACATTGGCCGCAGTGACCTGGATGCGCTGCTGACAGGCCGATTCATCCACAACTGGAGCGCCGATCCCTTCAGCAGCGGCGGCTATAGCTACGTCTGCGCGGGCGGGCTGAGCGCTCCTGGCGCGCTGGCAGAGCCGGTGGACGAGACGCTTTTCTTTGCGGGCGAGGCCACCGACACCCAGGGCGAGACCGGCACCGTGCATGCCGCGCTACAAACGGGCTATCGGGCGGCAGCGGAAATCGCGCGTGCGCTGGGGAGCACAGGCGCCAGCTAGCTGCCCAGGAAAATGGACACGCCGCGAATCAGCATCGAGAGCGCGATGAAGAAGAGGATAGGGATGAACAGCTTGCGGATCGAGCGATTCGAGAGGCGCGTTAGCGTCCGCGCGCCAATCGTCGCGCCTGCCAGCACGCCCAGGGCAACGGGCGCCGCCACGACAGGATTGATGTCGCCGCGCTCGAAGTAGATCCCCGCGCTGGCCGCCGCCGTCACGCCGATCATGAAGTTGCTGGTCGTCGTCGAGACCTTCACTGGCAGGCGCATCGCCGTATCCATCGCCAGCACCTTGAAGGTGCCACTGCCGATGCCCAACAGACCGGAGATCGTCCCCGCGACATACATCATCACGACGCCCAACGGCACGTGCGTCACCTGATACGCGATTGTCCGCCCAAGACGCTCATCACGATAGCTGCTCGCCAGACTCAGCCGCTCGGCCCAGCGATCATTCTTCACGCCCTGCGGCAACTCCTCGCCGAAGCGCATAATCAGCGGCGCGGCCGAGACGGCCAGCACCAGGCCAAAGATGAGGAAAAGCAGTCCGGTCGGCGCAATGGCGGTCAGGAATGCGCCTGTGATGGCGCCGAGCGTCGTCGCGATTTCCAGAAACATGCCAACGCGCATATTGGTGATGTGGTCGCGCAGATACGCGGCGGCGGCCCCGCTCGACGTCGCGATCACCGAGATGATCGACGCGCCGATAGCCTCATGCAGCGGCAGCCCAAACACCAGCGTCAGCAGCGGCACGACAAAGACGCCACCGCCCAGCCCCACCAGCGAACCGATCAGTCCGGCGGCGATGGACGCGGTGAGGACCAGCAGAAAGAAGAGCAGATGTGGAGGCGCCGCCATCTCACGCGCCTCCCCGACCGAGCAGCAGACTGACGAGCAAAATCAGCAGCACGATCAGCGTAATGACGGTGTAGAGCCAGTCGCGTTCGAGCGCGAAGATGATGATCGAGATGGCAACGCGCAGAATGGGCGTCAGCAGCAGAACCAGCAAGCCGAGCGCGACAAGTGCCAGCGGATCGCCCTGGGCAAGCTCCTGCGCGACCTCGACTACCGTGTGCGGATAGGTGAGGGTCGCATGGCCGGAAATTGCCATTTGGAGGTAGAACCAGACGACACCCAGCAGGATAATCGCCGCGCTGAGAACCACACCGCCGCGCAGCACATGGCTTATCGCTAGCTCTGCCTGCCGGAGCCGTCTATCTTTTTCTGGTTCTGGCGCACCAACCGTGGTCTCTTCAGCCATTTCCCACCACTTCGAGCGGCGCAATCGCGAACAATGAGGCGCATTGCTATTGCAGACTATAGCGCCGGGAAATGGCCTGATGTCAACCAACCTGGCGGATTGCAGATGCGCGTTCAGCGGCTTTGACGGCGCGCGCCAGTGGCTCCGCGGCGCCGCGTACCATCGGCTTGCCATGTCCGGGCAGGCTGCTATCGATTGCCAGCGTGCCAAGCGCGGCGAGTGATTCCCGCGCCTGCGCGGTATCGCGATTGAACATCTTGAAGGGGAGAGTTACCTCGCCGCGCGCGGTATGGCGATACGCATCGCCCGCGAAGAGCAGACGGCGCCCTGGCAGATAAAACGCGATCTGGCCGAGCGTATGGCCCGGCGTCTCGATCACCTGTAAGCCTCCGTCGTCCGCCAGAACTGGCAGCGTCTCGCCCGCCCGCACCGGCCGTGTCACCGCGACGGGGCGAAGTCGTGGCAGCAGCATGGTACGGAAGAGGATAGCCATCGGCCCCGACGGCATATCGCGCGGCCCGGTTCCCTCGATAGCTGGCGTATCCAGCGGATGAGCGATCACCTCCGCGCCGCTGAGCGCGGCGAGTTCCGCCGCGCCGCCAACATGGTCTACATGCTGGTGCGTCAGCAGAATACGGCTCAGTTGCGATGGCGTCTTACCGAGCGCGCGCAGGTATGCCAGGATCTTCTGGTCACTGCCAGGTAGGCCGGAATCCACCAGGGTCAGCCCCGCTGGCTCGACGATCAGATAGGCGTTGGAATTCACCCCATCGATCAGGTGGATATCGGGCAACAGTTCCATGCCGCGTCCTTCCGCCGCTATCCGCTAGCTTTCGCGCAGCCACTGGGGCAAGGTGGGATGATCTCCATCCGGCTGTATTGTTGGCCACGACTGCGGCGCGGCAGTGTTGCCGCCAGTGCTGCCCGGAGCGCTCCACTGGGATGGGCCAGACGGACCAGACGGGCCAGATACTCTCCATGGAGGAGAACTCCCTGGCGATGGCGCGCTTGCCGGGTTTCCCGGGCCGCTCGGCCAGCCAGGAACGCTCCCCTGGCTTGGCGCGCTCGATGTTGGCGGCTTCGACGTGGGACGCACCGTGCGCAGCACATCCAGCTCCATAAGCACTTCATCGAACGAGGTGCCGGTAAACGCGGGTGGCGCATAGCCGTCGCCAAGCCGCAGCCTCCGCAATGCCTGCGCCAGCTCATGGGCCGTGCGATCCACACGCTGACGCTGTTCCTGGTCGCGGGTGAGCCGTGAGATGCGGTCCAGCAGCAGGTTCAGGCTGACGGCGACGGGTATAAGCTCAGTGGCCTCCACCTGCGCGCG
>JAICKD010000700.1 GCA_025928125.1 Ktedonobacterales bacterium | reverse complement strand
GTCAGCAGCATCGCCGAGGCTACCCAGCGTACGTCCGATGAGCCGATGGCCGAGATAGCCGGTATCCGTCTGGAGGGGCCGTTCATCAGTCCAGTCAAAAAAGGCGCGCAGTACGGAGCCGATATCCGGCGGCCCGATCCAGTTGAGCTGAGGGAACTGGTGGACATAGGCCAGGGACTTGTCCGTTTCGTGGATTTCGCTCCGGAGGAGGATGGCGCGGAGCAACTGCTGGCAAGCGCGGTGCGGCTGGGTCTCATCCCATGTGTCGGCCATACCAACGCGACGTATGAGCAGACAATCCAGGCGCTCGATGGTGGCGCGCGCCACTCGACCCATCTCTTCAACGCGATGTCGCCGCTCAAGCATCAGGCGCCAGGCGCGCCGGGCGCGCTCCTGACCGACGAGCGCGCCACCGTGGAGATCATCGCGGACGGCGTGCATCTCGCGCCCGCAACGTTGCGGTTGGTGTTGCGGGCGCGGTCACCACGAGATGTTGCGCTCGTCACCGACGCCATGCCCGCCGCCGGGCTTCCCGACGGTGAGTACGACTTTCTGCACCGGAAGGTGATCGTCAGGGAGCGCGCCGCCCGCCTCGCCAACGGTTCGCTGGCCGGAAGCACGCTGACGCTCGATCTGGCGGTCAGGAACATGGTGGACTCCGCGAACGTCGCCTGGGCGACCGCGATTGAGATGGCGACCCTCACACCAGCGCGTATCGCGGGTATCGACGCGCGCAAAGGGCGGCTGGCGGCGGGCTACGACGCCGATATTGTCGCCCTGGATGTGGATGGCCGCGTGCTGCGCGCATGGACACGCGGAACGCTCGCCTATAGCAGAGAGCATGCCATAGAGAGCATGCCATAGCAAGGATCATGTGATAGGCTGGTTATGACAGGAGGGCAACGCCATGACGCAGACTGCCGCCACACTCCAGGCGAAGCTGAATGAGCTCGCGCCGGGACAGGTGCGCCCAGCCGAGGCGGGCGACGCGGTGCTGGGCGTGCAGCCGCTGGTGGTGGCCGAGCCAACATCCGCCGAGACGCTAGCGGCGCTGCTTGCGTTTGCCGATGGCGAGGGGCTGAAGGTGTTGCCGCGCGGTGGCGGAACACAGGGCGGCATGGGGTTCCCACCGTCCGGCGCCGATATCGTGCTGAGCCTGGCCGGGCTGAACGCCATCGTCGAGCACGCGCCGCACGATCAGACGGTGACGGTGCAGGCGGGGTTGCCGATGGCGACGCTCCAGGCGCATCTGGCAAAGACGGGCCAGTGGCTCGCGCTCGATCCACCGCTACGTCCCGGCGCAACGGTCGGCGGACTGATCGCGACGGCGGTGGCGGGACCGCGACGGCTGCGCTATGGCGGCGTGCGCGACCAGATTCTCGGCGTCCAGGTGGCGCTGGCGGATGGCACGATTGCGCGCGGCGGCGGCAAGGTGGTCAAGAACGTCGCGGGCTACGATCTGCCCAAGCTCTTTACCGGCTCGCTCGGCACGCTGGGTGTCGTCCTCTCGGCCAGCTTCCGGCTCTATCCGCTGCCCGCCGACTCGCGGACGCTGGTGTGTTCCGCTCAGGCTGTTGAGACGCTCTGCGAAGCGGCGCATACCATCACCGCCTCGACGCTGACGCCGACAGCGATAGACGTGCTTGGGCCGGAACGAGATGGGCAGCCCTATCGCCTGGCAGCGCGCTTCCAGTCGCGGGTCGAGCGCGCCGTCACTGAACAGATAGCGACGCTGCGGGCGCTGCTCGGCAAACTGACGGATAACGCTGATGTGCTGGATGGCCCGGCGGAGGCGGATTTCTGGCGGGGGCTGGATATCATAGACGCGCCTGAGACGCAGGCTGGCTGGCTCGACCTGCGGGCGGCGCTGATGCCGGGCGAGATAGCAGGCTGGCTGGCGGCGTTAAAATCAGTCGCGCAAGAGAACGCGCTGGCACTGCGCTGGCGTGCGCATGCGGGCCACGGCACGGTACGTGCGCGGCTCGCGGGCCAGCCCGACGCGCTGGTGGCATCGGTGCAGATGTTGCGCGAGGCGTCGGAGGCAGCACGCGGAGCACTGGTCGTCGAAGAGTATGCGCCTGCGCTCATCGGGAGGATCGACCCGTGGGGCGCGCCCGCCGCGCTCGACCTGATGCGGCGCGTCAAGGCGCAGTTCGATCCGCATAACACGCTCAATCCGGGCCGTTTCGTGGGAGGCATCTGATGGTAGAACTCAGCGTCGGCAACGTCTCACCCACCGTTAGCGCTTTCGACACACACCATCCGCCCGCGCGCGATATCATCGAGGACTGCGTGCATTGTGGCTTCTGCCTGCCCACCTGCCCGACGTGGCTGCTCTGGGGCGAGGAGATGGATTCGCCGCGCGGACGCATCAACCTGATGAAGCTGGCGACCGATGGCGAGATTGCGCTGACGCCGCAGGTGCGCGGCCACTTTGACGCCTGCCTCGGCTGCATGGCCTGCGTCACCGCCTGCCCATCCGGTGTGCG
>JAICKD010000315.1 GCA_025928125.1 Ktedonobacterales bacterium | reverse complement strand
GCCTCGGTATCGCCAAGCTGGCGGCGTGCCTCACCCAGCCCTAGATGGACCAGCGCCTGCGCCTCGGGCTCATCGGCCACCCGGAAGCGAAACAGCATCTCCTGATGACCATTGGCAGCCTCGGCATACAGCTCGCGCCGCAGCAGCACACGCGCCAGCCCCACCTGCGCCAGCCCCTCGGCCACCTGCGCCTCATGCTCCTTCGTCAGCCCCAACGCCTGGTTGAACGCCGTGACCGCCGCCTGCACATTATCGGCGGCCAGCTCCACCTCACCCGTGACGAGCGCCGCTTCGGCCCGCCAGATCTCGTCGGACTCCTGCTGGGCGTGCGCGGTGGCCTGTTCGGCGAACCCGCGCGCCTCAGCCAGTTGGCCGCGTGCGAGCGCTACCATACTCGCGGCGCAGAACGCCGCCGCCTCCGGGCCAACCTCACGCGCGGACGCATCGGGCTGGTGGGCGAGCGCAAGCGCCTGGTCGGCAAGCTGCCGCGCCTCGTCGAGCTTTCCCTGTGTCAGCGCCAGATGCGCGCGTTCACCGAGCGCCAGGGACGCCAGGGCGGCGCGGTGAGCCTCTTCCAGCCGACGTGCCGACTCCGCCAGCAGGGGAGCGGCGGTGGCCGAGAGGCCGCGATGGCGGGCGATCTGGCCCAACCCCAGCGAGGCGCGCGCTTCCAGAACAACATGACCAGTCTCGCGGGCGAGATCACGCGCCTCGGTGAAGAGATCTTCCGCCTTGCGCGGCGTCCCTTTGCGGCGGTGCGCCTCTGCCGCGCCAAGCGTCGCGCGCGCGTAGGGAAGCTGTACCTTCAGCGTGCGCAGGGCGCGGATCGCGCGGTCGAAGACCGAGATGGACTGCGCGAGCTGGCCGCGCAACAGATTTACCTCGCCCAGCAGTCGATTGGCCTCCGCCTGCCCCAGCGAGCTGCCCGCGACGCGATAATCTTCTTCGGCGCGCAGACCGCTCGCCAGCGCCTGGTCGAGCCGGTTGCGGTGCAACGCCACCTCGCCTAGACCGAGGATGCCATCAGCCACGCCGAGCGGATACTCTATCGGCTCGGAGAGCGCTATCGCCTCGCCAAAGTCGTTTTCCGCCTCATCCAGATCGGCGGTCTCCAGCGCCAGCCGTCCCTCACCGACGTAGGTGTCTACCTCGCCGAACTGGTCGCGCAATTGCTGATAGAGTTCGCGCGCCCGGTGAATCGCCTCATGCGCCTCCGCATAGCGCGACTGACTGGTGAGCATGTCGCCCTGCCCCCGGGCCGCGTCGGCTTCGATGAGCGTATCGTGGGCCTGCGCCGCCAGAGTGCGCGCGGTCGTGTAATAGTCAGCCGCCTTCTCGTCGCGCCCGCGCAGCCGCTCGACATGCCCCAGCGCCAGCGATGCGCTGGCCTGGCCGCTGGCGTTCTCCGTCTTCTCGAAGAGGCGTAGCGCCAGATAATAGTGCTGCCAGGCGCTGTCCAGCCGCCCGCGCTGGCGGTCGATATGCCCCAGCGCCAGCGATGCGCTGGCCTCGCGCGCGGGGAGATTCGCCTCACGATACAGCTCGATGGCCTGCGAGTAGCTATTCGCCGACTGATCGATGGCGCCGTGCTGGCGTTGCGCCTCGGCCAGCGCCATACGGCTATCGGCCAGATGCTCCTGGTCGTCAAGCTGCCGGAAGATCGACTCCGCCTCCACCAGCGCATCGACGGCGCGCTCCAGCCGTCCCTCGGCCAGTGCGGTCTGGCCCGTGCGCAGCCGCGCAAGACCTTGCTCGCGCGCTGAATGCTGTGATGTTGTCATGTATGACGCTCACCCTCTCAGCCATCTATGCTTACGCATCTATGGGCAAACCCGTCCGGGCCACTCTACGCTCCTCAGCGAACTCCTAACACACTGTAGCCCGATGCGTTCGCTACAGGCAACACAGGGCAGGCAATACAGGCAGCGGCAAGCCACCCAACGCAATCGTGCAATATGTGCGCCACTGGTTGACGAGGAATGGCCTGGTAGGCGACAATGCAGCGGCCTAACCGCAGTCTCGCCCCCGCCATGTGCGGAGCAGACGTTGGGGTCATTTGTTGCCGATGTGTGTCGCTGTGAGGAAGTAAGCCATGTCTTCAGCCTTCTGGCTCGAATTGAGTGTGCGCGCCGCCCCCGAAGCCGTCGAGGCGGTCAGTGAGTTGATGAGCCGCTATGTCAGCGGTGGCGTCGCCATTGACCAGCCCTACAACTTGCTCGATGATGGTCAGGTACACGTCCCGGTCCCCAACGCGCACGTGACGGTCCGCGCGTACGTGCCTGACGACGCGGATGGCGCGGAGTCGAAGAAGCGCATCGAAGAGGGCGTCTGGCATCTGGGACAGGTGCTCTCTGGCAGCATCGGCGAGTTAGAGTCGCGCCGCATCGCCGAGGAAGATTGGGCGAATGCCTGGAAGGAGTACTATCATGTCCTCCATCTGGGACGCCGCACGGTCATCAAGCCGTCCTGGCGCGAGTACGCGCCGCGTGAGAACGAGGTAGTCGTCGAGCTTGACCCCGGCATGGCCTTCGGGACGGGACTCCACCCCACGACCCGCAACTGTATGCTCGCGCTCGAAGAGAGCGTTCAGGCGGGGAACGCCGTGCTGGATGTCGGCACGGGGTCGGGCATTCTGGCGACCGCAGCGATCAAGCTGGGCGCGGCGCGCGTGCTGGCGCTGGATGTCAGCGGGGTCGCGGTGGAGGCGGCGCGCGAAAATGCGGCCATCAACGGCGTCTCCGATGTCATGGAGGTGCGCATGGCCACGCTGGAAGGCGCGGACGGCGAGCCATTCATGCCACTGCCCGAGGGTCTTGACACACTTGGCGAGGAAATCGGCGTCTTCGATGTAGTGGTCGCCAACATCATCGCCCGCGTGATCGGGCAACTCGCGCCATCGCTGGTGCGCGCGGTCCGTCCCGGCGGAACGCTGATCGCCAGCGGCATCATCGCCGAGCGCCGCGCCGAGGCCGAGGAGCCGCTACGGGCTGCCGGGCTACGCGACATTCGCGAGATGGTCGAGGGTGACTGGGTGACGTTGGTCGGTATCCGTCCGGCGAACGCGGGAGACGCAGGCGACGCCGGAAAAGGCGGGAAGTAACGAGATGCCAGCGGGGCGCTTTGTGCTGCTGGACGTGGCGCTCGCGGAGCACGGCGAGCTTGATCTGCCGCCAGATGTAGCCCATCAGGTGCGCGATGTGCTACGCGCGACACCGGGCGCTATCATCCAACTGCTTGACGGGCGCGGAGGCGTCTACCCCGCCGAGGTGCTGACGCTGGACCGGCGGCGTGTCGTGGTCCACCTGGGTACTAAACGCACAGAGCAGGCGGAGTTTCCCTGCCGGGTGGTACTCTGCCAGGGGATGCTCAAACCGGCGCAGTTCGAGTGGGTCTTACAGAAGGCGACCGAGTTGGGCGTCGCGGCGATTCAGCCGCTGCTCACCGAGCGTGCGGTGGCGGCGGCCGAGATGACTGGTGAGGCGCGGCAACGGCGCTGGCAGCGGATTCTGGCGGAGGCGGTGGAGCAGTGCGGCGGCGACCGGCTGCCCATTCTGGGACCGCCCCGCCCGCTGATGCATGCGCTGGCGCAGTTGCCACCAAAGAGCATCGCGCTGTTTCCGTGGGAAGACGCTGAGACGGCTCCTCTGCGTGCGACACTGGCGGAGGCGATTGCCGCGGCGGGGGAACTGCCATCCGTCGCGGAGATACATCTGTTCATTGGGCCAGCGGGTGGCTTCTCTGCCGGTGAGGCGGCGCTGGCAAGACGCCATGGCGCGCTGCTCGTGACGCTGGGGACGCGCATATTGCGCGCCGAGACGGCCGCACTAGTGGCGGCCACACTCACGCTCGACACACTGGGCGCGCTCGATGGCGCGCCGAGACGCAACGATGCGTCACGTTGAACACCTGCGCTGATCGCAAAGGACTGTCTGCCACGGGGGCAAATGTGGCATTGCGAGGGGAGGCTTCAACAAGATGGCACTGCGCAACGATCTTCCGGTCACCACATTTTCGCTGGTCGCCTGCGATCCCCATACCGGCGACGTGGGGGTAGCCGTCGCCTCGAAGTTTCTGGCGGTAGGCGCCGTGGTCCCCTGGGCGCGGGCGGGCGTCGGCGCCGTCGCGGCCCAGGCCTGGGCGAATACCAGTTATGGCCCGCGCGGGCTGGACCTGCTGGCGGCTGGCAAATCGCCGAAGGAGGCGCTCGATGCCCTGATCCAGGCAGATAGCCAGGCCGAGCATCGCCAGGCGGGCATTGTAGATGCTCAGGGCCATTCCGCCACCTGGACCGGCCACGAATGCCACTCGTGGGCGGGCGGCGTCGCTGGCCCGAACTTCGCGGCGCAGGGCAATATCCTCGTGAGTGAGGCGACAATCTCCGCCATGGCCGAGACCTTCCAGCACGAGAAAGGCTCGCTCTGGCGGCGGATGCTCGCCGGGCTGGCGGCTGGTCAGCGGGCGGGCGGCGATAGCCGTGGCCAGCAGGCGGCGGCGCTGCTGGTGGTGCGCGAGCATGGCGGCTATGGCGGCTTCAACGACCGCATGATCGATCTGCGCGTGGACGACGCGGTCCACCCCATTGACGAACTTTCCCATCTGCTCGATATCTACGAACTGCTCTTCCTCAAGCCACTCCCTGAAGATATGCTCCCAATAGACAATGGGCTCGCCACTGAACTCCAGCGGCTGCTCACCATCACCGGCGACTATGAGGGCGCGCATACCGGCGCGTGGGGCAGCGAGACGTACGACGCGCTAGAGCAGTTCGGCAGCCGCGAGAACCTGGAGGAGCGGCTGCTGCATAATCCCGCCGACGCGCGCATCGACCGCAAGGTGCTCGACTATCTGCGCGAGCACGCAGCGCATGCTCAGTAGCCATGGCAGGCGAACCGCTAAGCTATCGGTGTGATAGTATGCGGTGTGGCCGCTCTACGGCTGGGTTGGCGTGACGGTGGCTGGCCACCTGCGCCACATGCATAGAAGGAGACATGATGCAACCGGGATCCACTCACGCGGCGTTGGTCGTTGCGGCGTCCGGCGAGATGCTCGTCGAGCGGGTCGCGACGAAGCGCCCGCAGGCAGGGGAAATCCTGGTCTCCTCGTTCCGTGCCGGCAT
>JAICKD010000066.1 GCA_025928125.1 Ktedonobacterales bacterium | reverse complement strand
GTAGATAGCGCGCGAGCGTCGTCACCTCGAACCCCTGCGCGGGCGCGCTGCGATGCAGCAGATGCTTCAGGAAGTAGGTGCGCAGCGGCTTGTGGTGGCCATACAACTCGCCATCGGTGGCAATCACCACCATCTGATCATCGCCGCGCTCGGCCTTTGCCTCGTTCACCTGCTGGCGCAGATGGGTCGCCGCGAATACATCGGCGTTGCTCGTTACCTCATCCTCGAAGGAGACGGCGGCGCTGAGCGCGCCATTGTAGAAGAAGACGGTAATACTACGCCCGCCCGGCAACGCGACGAGATACGGCTCGCCCGGCGTAACAGGCTCCGCCGCCTGCCAGGGAGCCAGCACGGTATAGCGCACGCCCTCCTCCGCGAGAATCGAGAGCGTTTCCTGGTCAACGGCGGTCTCGGCCAGCCACATGCCCTCGGCGCGATGCCCAAAGCGGTGGGCAAAGTCATCCAGACCCCAGCGAATCTGGACGCGCTTGTCGCGGCTGGTGGCCAGCGGCAGAATCGCGTGGTTATAGGCCTGAGCCAGGGCGTTGCCAACGCCATAGCGCGCGCGGTGCTCGCGGTCGGCGGCGATGAACGCCTGATACACGTCGGGATGGCGCTGTTCGAGCCAGGCGGCGAGTGTCGGGCCAAGATCAAAACTCATCAAGGCAAGGTTGCCCAACTCCGCGTTGGGCCGATAACATTCGTCGGTAATCTTCTCGTTGAAGTTCTCGAACGGCGCCGCTCCTGGCTCTGGGGCAATCTGCCCGGTGAAGGGATCCTCGCGGGGCGGCTGATAAAAATGTCCGTAGACACACAAAAGTTTATGTACAGTGTCGGTCACTATCTTCTCGACTTTCCATGAGCGTCCCTCGTTGGCCACCACATGAAGTTCGTGGGCTGGCGATTCGCTCGTCGGTGAGCAATCGGTACCCGGGTTGACAGCCCTCCAGACGGATAACCGCTCTGAGGCGCTGAAATCCAGCGCATCTAGCCCAGCCCTGCTTAGGCTGGCTCTACCATTCATTTTAGCCTAAACCGTCCATCTTGGGTATTACGCAGGGATATTTGTATGACACAGAAGTAGCGAAACAGTGGAGAGCAAGGAGCGATCTTGGTGGCATGGTGGCAATTCACACCATCATGGGCTGCCTCTCTCCATATCAGTGAGAGAGAGACAGCCTGGAGGTTTACCTCAGGCGCTGGCCTGGGCAGAGTTCAGGAAGGTCTCGTACGCCTCGCGCAGGCGTGGGTAGCGCAGCAGGAAGAACGTCGCGTACTCGTGATCTAGCGCGTGCGGCTGCCGGATCAGGTGCATCCCAACCTCTTTTGGGAGACGATTGCCCTTGCGTCCGTTACAGGCGCGGCAGCAGGCGACCAGGTTCTCCCAGGTGCTCTGCCCCCCACGCGAGCGCGGCAGGACGTGGTCAAGCGTCAACTCACGCATGTGCTTGCCGCAGTACTGGCAGGTCTCCTCGTCGCGCAGGAGGATGTTGGCGCGGGTTGGGCGCAGCATCATCCGTGGCACGCGGACATTGGCCAGCAACTGCACGATGACCGGCTCGTCGGTCAGCACACGGCGAGCCTCGATGGCCTGCAGAATGATCTCGCGCGCGCGCTCATCAACAAAGGCCACTTTTTGCTTGGAGAGCAGCACAATCAGTCGTCGCTCCGGAATCACGGAGAGTGGCTGAAGCGATGCGTTCAACACTAGCACCGGCATCGGCGACTCCCTTCCTTTCCACCCACACAGACAGATACACTGCGCAGCAGGCGGAGTCGCGCCGGGCCGGTTGCTTCTTCAACCGGGGGAACAGATTATCTCCGCCGTCTATGACGCCCACTCACTCGCTCGAGGCGAGCGTGACAACCAGGATGCGTGTCGTCCGATTTGGACAACACAAAAAGCACGCCCCACGGGAAGGGGGCGATACAAGCGCGATATTCGCCTGTATACGCTGACCTCGCCGACATGGACGTGCTCCTCGAATCCGTCGCCGCGTGGGCTGGATAGGACTGGCTTGCCAGTGTATCCATCCGTGATGCGGGTTGGTCGGGGTGAGAGGACTTGAACCTCCGACCTCAGCGTCCCGAACGCTGCGCGCTAGCCAACTGCGCTACACCCCGAGATGACATTCATCAAATGATACCGCACGCCCCGCGCGATTGCACAGGTCCGACGTACCGACCGCAGTATAACACACCGTTTTCACCGACTGCAAGAGTTGCGCAACTCCCGCCTGATCACATATCAAGATACCTTCGTTGTTGTTCCGGCGCGTGGCATTTTGAGACGCGAATGTGTGACGAATTCCTTGATTTTGAGGTGTTAAAATGGTATCTTCTTGTGTGGCACAACACCATATAACAACCTCTGGTATGTGACGGTTTATGGACATCGTTGTTCATAAACCAGTGAGTTCGATGACGAGGAGGTGCGACCCCACGATGCGTCAAGAAAGCTACGAGACGATTCTGCGCGCGGTTGGCCGCGTGCTCGATGCCGCTGAGGCCCGCTCATTCGCGGTACGTGAGACCGAGACCGGGCTGCGGATGGAGCTTATCGGAGAGACCGGCAGCGCGAGCTATGATCTACCACTGAGCGATGTCTCGGCATTGCTCGACTGGCAGGATGCTGGCGATGTCACTCCCAACTACGAGTTGGCTCGTTCCGCCGACGAGGGAACGCTCAAGGGCTTCCTGGAGCGCCACCAGCGCGTGTTGGCAGACATGCGAGCTTGATAGCTTCCACAGAAGCCAGCCAAGCCTTCGGATGAGGATGTCCGAAGCACACATCGGGGTTCCGCCGAGAGCGGAGCCCGATTTTTATGCCTCCAGCCCGACACAATAGCGCGCATTGCGACGCCTTCCCGCAGGATGTATAATGGCCGGGTGCATCGTGCGGACGAACAGGCGAGGAGGCCCCGCCGATTGGCTGACGCTTTGCCCTCACGCCGAGGTCCGCGCATCCAGCGCTTTCCGCGCATTCTGTGTGAGGATATCCCGCTGAGAGCATGGCATCTCCACCGTCTCGGCACACTCCAATCGCTCATCGCACCGCGTCCCACCATGTCTCGCCGTGCGCCTGGATGCCAGTTGCGCTGTTACACGCGCGGTAACGTACAATAGCGATATTCACCATCATATAGTTAGCGTGTTTCACGAGGGCGAAGAAGATATGCCTGCGAAGCGATCACAGAATTCATCATCGAGCGTCAAATCATCCCCCCAGCCTCGCCAGTCGGGCGCCTCGGCGCGCAAGGGCGAGCCACCGAGCACCAGCCAGGATATTCGCGCCAGCTTTCTGCGTTTCTTCGAGGAGCGCGATCACTACCGCTTGCCCAGCTCATCGCTGATCCCACCGTCGGATGATCCAACGGTGCTGCTGACGACAGCGGGCATGCAACAGATGATCCCATACTTCCTGGGGCGAGTGACGCCCCCCAGCACGCGGCTGACCTCAGTGCAGAAGTGCTTTCGCACGACCGATATCGACGAGGTGGGCGATGCGTCGCACCTGACCTTCTTCGAGATGCTCGGCAATTTCGCGGTTGGCGCGTATTTCAAGCGCGAGGCGATTGCCTATGCCTGGGAGTTGATGACTCTGGTCTACAAACTTCCCCCAGAGCGCCTCTTCCCCACAGTGCATCCCGACGACGACGAGGCGCCGGGCTACTGGCAGGAGGTCGCGGGCATCCCCGCCGACGGCATCACCCGGCTGGGCGACAACTGGTGGGGGCCACCGGGAGCCTCCGGGCCGTGCGGGCCAGACTCCGAAATTTACTATGATCGCGGTGTCGAGTTTGGCTGCGGCGAGGCGGACTGCGCGCCGGGATGCGACCGCTGTGAGCGCTACCTGGAGGTCTGGAACCTGGTCTTCATGCAGTATTACCAGGATATTGACGGCACGCGCACGTTGCTCAAACAGCCCAATATCGACACCGGCATGGGCCTCGAACGGCTGACGATGGTCCTGCAAGGGAAGAATTCGGTCTTTGAGACAGATCTCTTCCGTCCTATCATCGACAAGTTCGCCACCCTCGCGCACACCAACTATGGCGAGAACGCCGAGCACGACCGGTCACTTCGGGTGATCGCCGACCACGGGCGGGCGCTCGTCTTCCTGGCGGGCGATGGCGTGCTGCCGAGCAATACCGGACGCGGCTATATCTTCCGCCGGGTGCTGCGGCGCGCGGTGCGTTACGGCAGGATGCTTGGGCTGGAGGGGCTTTTCCTCGCCGAGGCCGCCGATACCGTCATCGGCCTGATGAAGGGCCACTACGAGGAGCTGGCGGCGCGGCGCGATCAGATTGTGGATATCATCAGCACCGAAGAGCGCCGCTTCAATCAGACGCTCACGCTGGGCATGCAGATGCTCACACGCGAGCTGGATGCGCTGGAAAAGGCGGGCAAGCACGAGGTACCCGGCGAGCTTGCCTTCAAGCTCTACGACACACATGGTTTCCCGGTGGAGCTGACCGCCGAGGTCGCGCGCGAACGCGGCATGACGGTGGATCGCGCCGGATATGATGGCGCGATGCTGCGCCAGCAGGAACAACAGGCCAAGAGCGGACACATCTTTGTCCGCGAACAGGAGGAAGAAGCATGGGCGAAGGTAAGCAACGGGCTTCCGACGACCCGCTTCACCGGATACGAAGGGGAACTGGGGAGCAGCGCGATCGTCGCCATGCTGGTGAACGGCAAACCAGCGGACGAGGTGAGCGCCCCACAGGCAGCCGCGCTCGTACTGGAGGAGACGCCGTTCTACGCCGAAGCGGGCGGCCAGATGGGCGACCACGGCATGATCGGCAGCCAGACCGGGATTTTTCAGGTGAGCGACACCCAGCGTCCCGTCCCCGGACTGATCGTCCACTACGGGACGATGATCGAGGGCCATCTGCGCGTGGGGTCGGAGGTCCGCGCGGAGGTAGACGCGATGCGCCGACAGGCCATTATGCGGAATCACAGCGCGACCCATCTGCTGCACCTCGCCCTCAAAGATATTCTGGGCAAACAGGTGCATCAGCAGGGAAGCCTCGTCGCGCCGGATCGTCTGCGGTTCGATTTCAACATGACGCGCCCGCTGGCCGCCGAGGAGCTCCGCGAGATCGACCAACAGGTCAATTCAGCCGTGCTGGCCAACCATCTCGTCCGCACCGAGATCATGCCGTATCAGGAGGCGCTGGCGACCGGCGCGATGGCGCTTTTCAGCGAGAAGTACGGCGATACGGTCCGCGTGGTGACGATGGGAGCGAGCAAAGAGTTGTGCGGCGGGACCCACGTCGCGGCGACGGGCCAGATCGGCCTCTATCTGACGACGCAAGAGGCGGGTACGGCCGCCGGTATTCGGCGCGTCGAGGCGCTGACGGGGACCGGGGCCGAGATGTTCGTGCATCGCAGGAACGACCTCGTCAGCGGGCTGGCTGGTCGACTCCAGACGACACCAGACGCCCTCGCGGATCGCGTTCGCCAGCTTCAGGAGGAGTTGAACGAGGCGCGCCGGTCGCTGGCCGCCGTGCAGCGCAATCAGGCCCGCGAGGAGGCCACGCGACTGGCGGCTTCTCCGACCGAGGTGAACGGCGTCCCACTGGTAGCGGCGGTCGTTTCGGCGCCGGACGTCAAGACGCTTGGCGAGATGAGCGACGGCATTCGCAGCCGCCTCGGGTCGGGCGTGATTCTGCTGGCGACGGAGAACGACGGCCAGGCCCAGTTCATCGTGACAATCGACGACGCCCTGACGAAGCGCGGCCTGAACGCGGGCAAGATCGCCGCGGCGGTGGCCGAACGACTGGGCGGCCGGGGCGGCGGGCGCCCTAACTCCGCCCAGGGCGGCAGTAACGACGCGCGCAACCTGCGGGCAACCATCGCCGAGGCAGGCGCGCTCATCGCATAGCACGATCCAGCCTGAATATTCGCGTTCAGCGCAACCACTGCCACGATCATGGGGTTATCCCTATGGTCGTGGCTTTCTTCTTGCGAAAGGACCACTCAGCGCCAAGTGTGACGAAGTACCATGCACAGGTTGGTACTTTTGTTGCGTCTGAATGAACAACGAGCACTGGGCGTCGTACTACTGTCAGGCAGGTGTGTGACTGGGATGTGACGCGCAGAGGCGCTTCCAATGCCTGGGATCGCGATGAGGTGGTCAGAGATGGACGAAATCGTGCGGCTGAAACCGCAATCCACATATGCGACGGTCTCCGCGGCGCTGACGCTGGCAAAGGGGCGGCGGGTGGCGCTGGTGTTCCCTGAGGGCGAGCGCGCCTGCCTGCACGAGACGGCGCTGCTCGACGCGCTCTCCGCCCGCTGCCACCGGCTTGGCAAAGTGGCTGTCATCATCGGCGGCGACGCCTGGCTCCGGGCGCACGCGGTCGCGGCAGGATTTGAGACCGCCACAACGCTGGAGGACTGGGGAGACACCGCGCCCGACCTCCAGGCCGTCCGCCCGCGCCGCGCCGCTCATCGCACACCACGCCTCCATCTCGTCGCCGTCCCGCCGCAGGAGGACGCCAGCGCCGCCTATGCCTATGAGTCTAGCGACGATATCGCGAGTGATCCATGGGTGATCGAGCCGCCGGACTACGTCATCGCGCTGCGCAAGGCGTTCGTCAGCCCGTCGCCAGTCGTGCGCGCGCCGGTTGTCACTGGTTCGCTGGCGCGGGTGTTGCTCCACGAAGACGACGATGACGCTATCGCCGCGAGCGAACGTTTCGAAGAAGTCATCACCGGACGCATCCTGGAGACCAGCGGCGTCCATCGGGCGACTCTACCCGGCGGGGTCTGCTAGCAGGCACACGTATGGACTTCACCACGCTCGTCGAGCTGCTCGCCAGAATCTTCGATCTGGGCGGACTCGCCGCATTGCTGATTGGCGCACTCGCCGCACTTGTCATCTATCTGGGCCGCGTCATCCCACACATGGGCGAGCAGAGCCTGGCGTACCGGAATCTCCGGCAAGGGCTGGGCCGCGCGATCCTCGTCGGGCTGGAACTGTTTGTCGCGGCTGATATCATCCGTACGGTGACGATAGCGCCAACATTTCAGAGCATCGGTGTGCTCGGCCTCATCGTGCTCGTGCGAACTTTTCTGAGTTGGTCGCTGGAAGTCGAGATCAACGGCGAGTGGCCCTGGCGGCGCGCGCGGACAGCGGCAGCCCCACCCGTTGCCCCCGATGATCTCTAAGATTCACCATCCTCTCAATTCCCTCACATCCGGGCGGCAGTGATATACTCAAGCATCGAGCGCGGCGTATATCACCAGCGCTCTTCCACGAGCCAGGTGAAGCGAGAGAGAGGATTTCGTGCCGCACCGCATGCATGACGGTCCAGCGCCAGACGGCCCAGAGGACGAACAGACGGCGCTCACCGCCGATGAATACCTGACCGGAGAGCGGATCGTGCCGCATCACCTCATGCCTGACATGTCAGTCGCCGATCTGCTGGATAACTCGTTTCAGGCGTATAACGCCGGACGCATCAACGAGGCCGCGCACCTCTACGCCCAGCGGATGCTCGACCCGGAGCGGGATGTTACGATCTGCCTCACCATTGCAGGCGCCATGACGCCCGCCGGAGTTGGCGGCAGCATCATCACCCTGATGGAGCGCGGCGCGATTGACTTTATGGTCAGCACGGGCGCAAACCTCTATCATGACATCCACCACGCGCTCAACTATGCGCTCCACCGGGGCAGCTTCAAGCTGAGTGACCCGGAGCTGCACGAGGCGGGCGTCATCCGCATCTACGATGTACTCTTTCTCGACGAAGTCCTGTTGGATACCGACCGCTTTCTGCGTGAAATCTTCAAGACCTTCCCGCAGCGTCCTATGTCCACCGCCGAACTGCACCACCTAATCGGGCAGCGGCTGCTGGAGCTTGGCGTTGACCCCGAGCACTCGGTGCTGGCGATGGCGGCCAAATGGAACGTGCCAATCTACACGTCGTCGCCGGGCGATTCGTCCATTGGCATGAATCTCGCCCGGCATCAACTGGATGGCAACGCGCTGACCATCGATCCGCTCTTCGATGTCCACGAGACGACCGCCATCGTTCAGGCGGCGACGCGTAATGGCGTCATCATCCTCGGCGGCGGTTCGCCCAAGAACTTCTACTTGCAAACACAGCCGCAGTTGTGGGAGGTGCTGGGCATCAACAAGGGCGGCCACGACTACTTCATCCAGATCACGCAGGACGCGCCCCACTGGGGCGGGCTATCCGGCGCGACGCCATCTGAGGCGGTCTCGTGGGGTAAGATTAAGCCTGAGCAACTGGATGAGTCGGTGGTCGTCTATGCCGATACGACCATCGCATTCCCACTGATCGCCGCTTATGCCGTCAGCCGGGCCGAGCCGCGACCGCGCCGTGAGCTGTATACCCGCCGCGAAGATATGATGAGGGAGCTGCGCGAGGCGTATCAGCGTGGCGCGGCGCAGATGGATACCGCTGAGAATGTTGATACCGAAACTGACGGAATAGAGAAGGCGACGATAGACCGGGACCGCTAAGCGCGTTTCTAGCACACGGAGAAAGAGAGGGCGACGATGCGCGATGTGTTGCCTGAGCTTGAGCGCTGGCACCGTGAGGGCAAGCCGATTGCCATCGCCAGTGTGATATCGATTGTTGGTTCGGCGCCACGCGGCGTCGGCGCCACCCTGGCGCTCACCGCGGCGGGCGATATCGCGGGCTCGGTCAGCGGCGGATGCGTGGAGCCAGCAGTCATCGAGGTGGGGCTCAAGACGCTCCGCACCGGCCAACCGAAGCTTCTCTCGTATGGCATCACCGAGGAGCAGAATGTCGAGCAGATCGGCCTCTCCTGCGGCGGCCAGATTGAGGTGTTTGTCGAGCGTCTCGCCAACCTCGAACCGCTGGCGGCGGCGCTCAAGGCGCAGCGGCCCATCGTCCGCGCCGTTGTCATCAACGCGCCAGCGGAAAGCGACGCCACGCCAGGGGCGAGCATGCTGGTCCCGGAGCAGGGAGAATTGATCGGCGGCTCTGGCGACCCTGCCCTTGACGGCGCTGTGGCGACGAGGGCGCGCGACTTGCTGCGCAACGGCGAGTCGGCGATGGCGACGGTGGAGATGGCTGAGAAGGCCGCCCAGGTCTTCTTCGCGGTCTATCCGCCCGAACCGACGCTGGTCATCGTTGGCGCGGGTCACATTACGATTCCGCTGACGCGCCTGGCGAAGACGCTGGACTATCGCGTAACAGTGATTGATCCACGCGAGGCGTTTGCCACCCGCGAACGCATTCCCGACGCTGACGATTTGCTGCTGGAGTGGCCCGACGAGGCCCTTGCGCATCTGCCAGTCTCGAGTGCGACGGCGGTCGCCGTGCTGAGCCATGACGACAAGTTCGACGTACCTGCGCTCAAGGCGGCGCTCAACTCGCCCGCCAGCTACGTCGGCGCGATTGGCAGCCGTGGCACCCGCGAGCGTCGCGACCGACGCCTGCGCGAGGCTGGCGTGACCGACGAGCAGATCGGGCGCATCCATGGCCCCATCGGCATCAACATTGGCGCGCAAACACCTGAAGAGATCGCGCTGGCCATCCTGGCGCAGATCGTCGCCGTCCGCCGGGGCAAGGGGTAGTCAGCACACAGCCAAGACAAGAAAGGAATGCGAATGCAGCGGAAAGGAATCAACTACGATACGGGCTTCACGCGGATTGGCGCGCCGCCATCCCGTGAGGCCCTCGTACCGGCCCAGGTGCGCCGCGAGATGGAGATTATCGCGCGCGACCTGCACTGCAACGCGGTACGCATCTCCGGCAGCGATCCGGCACGCATCG
>JAICKD010000344.1 GCA_025928125.1 Ktedonobacterales bacterium | reverse complement strand
TCTCGCATCATGTGCGACGACTAGAAGGCTCTCAACGAGCATGTGCTATCATCTTGCTATCATGACGCTATCATATGTGATAGCATAGGGGTGCGGTGTGTCGAAGCGGAAGAAGCGGATAGAAAAGCTACGTCGTCTGGCGCGCTTCAGCGCTGAGGAGTTGGACACTATCCTCGTCAACGACCTGGGATGTTCGGTGACGCAGCCAGGAACGAGTCACCGCACGTATCGAGCGCCAGACGGGCGCAGGGTAACGATCCCGCAGGACAGGCCGCACATCAAGCGGGTGTACGTGAAGTAGGTTCTGGACACGTTCGCATCGGAGATCGAAGCGATCGAAAGTGAGGGCGACAGTGATTGACACGTCGCACACGATAGATGAATACCTGGCGCTGCCCTACACAGACTGGGTGCGAATTGATGTTGATGAGGGCGGCTATTACGCTGGCGTCGTGGAGCTTCCCGGATGCCTAGCAGATGGTGAGACCCGCGCGGAGGCATTGGAGCGACTACAGGATGCCAAGCGCTCATGGCTCACATCGGCTATCGATCACGGCGATCCCGTCCCGCTGCCACTGGAGTTGCAGGAGTACAACGGCAAGATTTTGGTGCGAGCGCCAAAGAGCCTACATCGCGATCTGGCACAGCGAGCGGCGTTGGAGGGAACCAGCCTGAACCAGTTGTGCGTCTCGTATCTGAGCCGGGCGCTGGGGATGGCGATCGCTGCTGGACGTGGCGAGAGTCCGATGGACAATTCGGCCGATCCTACAATGGCTGCCTCCGTGATCTGATGAACCAATGGGAGGCGCCGGCCATGAAGCGGGAGGTGCCGGCCATGAAGTGTGTGATCTGCAAACAGGCGGATACGCGACCCGGAACGACGACGGTGACACTTGAGCGAGATACGCTGACGCTCGTCGTCAAAGGGGTGCCCGCCCGCATCTGCCCGAACTGCGGCGAGGAGTATGTAGAGGAGGATGTCGGCACACGGCTGCTGGAGCTGGTGGAGCAGGCGGCGAATGCCGGTGTGCAAGTGGATGTCCGGCAGTTTGTGGCGGCCTGACGGACCGGGCGGAGCGCAACTGACGGCGGATTGGTATCGTGCGGATGCGCTCGGCAGGGGCCAGGCTCTTGTCGAGCGCCGATCCCTTGTGTTCGATGTAAAGAGGGATGGCTAGGGGGCGCTCTCCACGGACGCTAAGCGCCGCCGCGCCAGCCGCTCGTTGACACGTCGCTGCCACTGCTCGAACGGCTCCAGGTGCGTCAGGGCGTCGGGAATGAGAGCGCCGGGCCGGTGATAGAGCAGGACGCCCTCACGGCTGACGGTGGCGACGAAGTCGGGGTCGAGGTCGGATGTGCGCTCGTCGCCAGGGATGGGCATGATCGGCCAGCGGTACTGCTCATCCACCGTCTCGTCCTCGGCCCGCCGGATGATGTGGACGAGATCGGTGGTGCGCTCCAACTCGGTGAGATGGTCTGGGCAGCCCGTGAAGAGGACGAGGAGATCGGCATCGCTGCACTTGTGTGGAGTGAGGCGGGCGACTGAACCGAAGAGCGCGAGCAAGTTGATTGGCAGATCGTCGCGGGCACTCGCGCGTTCAGCGATACGCTCAAGCGTCGCGATGAGGCGAGGATATTCCCGCGCGTACAAGGCGGCAATACTCATCTTGCCCATAATACCGACTTTCTATGCCGTTTATGGTCGCAAACCGGCAACCCAATCATGGATAGTCTGCAAGAGTCTTCTCGCCTCCGCACTGGTTACGCCATTCGTCTTGGCCCCATACACGTTGCCCGCGCGCTTCGTTTCGAGCTGATCCCACGCCTCGCGCACTGCCTGTGGGGCGTTGGCCTGACGCAGAAGACTCACGTTCTGCTTGTGCATGTGGTTCTGCTTGTGCATGTGGTTCTGCTTGTGCTGGACGCCCAACCATTCCGCGCCGGCCGGGACGTAGTTGTAGGCAGCCATGTAGCAGCCCTCGACGATGCTCTCCCAGTCGGTCGCGGGATCGAGCTTCGTCTGCGCGGACGCGAGGCGCTCGGCCTTCTCGAAGTGCGTTTGCGCGTTCATGGCTCGCCTTGCTCGCCTTGCTTGCCTTCCCCACCATCGCCAGCCGTCGCCCCCCATGCGTTATAGGATAGCGGGCGATGGGACGTCAAACTGAATTCAGGGGCGGAGTTGTGAACATGAGCGTTGGAGATGCTGCGCCGCATCGTTGCGCCTGGGCGCGTAGCGAACTGGCGATCCGCTATCACGATGAGGAGTGGGGCGTGCCGGCGCGCGACGACCGCACGCTCTTCGAGTTCCTGGCGCTGGAGGGGGCGCAGGCCGGGCTGAGCTGGGAGACGATCCTGCGCAAGCGCGAACGCTATCGCCAGGTGTTCGACGGCTTCGATCCGGCCATCGTCGCGCGCTACGGACCAGAGAAGGTGGCGGCGCTGCTGGCCGATCCCGGCATCGTGCGCAACCGCGCCAAGATTGCCGCGGCGATCACGAACGCGCGGGCGGCGCTGGCGGTGCGCGACGAGTTCGGCAGCCTCGCGGCGTACCTCTGGCGCTTCGTGGATGGTCAGCCAAAGGCGAACGCCTGGCGGACACTGGCGGAGGTGCCGGCGCGCACGGCGGAATCCGACGCGATGAGCAAAGACCTGAAGCGGCGCGGCTTCGCCTTCGTCGGCTCGACCATCTGCTACGCCTTCATGCAGGCGGTGGGCATGGTCAACGACCATACGATAGACTGCTTCCGCTGGGACGAGCTGACTCGACGGTAGCCTGGCTGTGAGTGTAGATAGTATCTGGTTTGCCTCCCACGCTGGCCTGATATGCCGTACAATGGCGCAAGGCATCGGGATATGGCGGAGGTGAGCGATGTCCTCTGAAGCGACCGAAGAGACGGAAGCAACCGAAGCGACGAAGAGTGCGCCGTCTAGCCCGGACGAGATGGGCGTCTTCGGCACGTTCGCGCTGTTCGAGCTGGGCGCGTCGTGGGCCGAGCTGAACGGCGCGTCGCGGCGCGTGGGCGCGCGCGAGCCGCTGGAGGTCATCGCCGCGCATACGGAGCGTGTCGCCGTGGACGGCTATCTCACGGTTGGGCTGACGGAGCGCTCGCACTTCCTCTTGCGGCTGCACGCCCGCCAGCCCGAGCAAAGCCAGGCGGTGATCGCGGACCTGCTGCGCACGCGGCCGGGGCGCCACCTGACCGTGCGCCACACGCTCACGGGCGTGACACGGCCGCTGGTCTACGCCTCACAAGCGCCGGATCAGCTCCAGGCGCTGCAAGCCACCGAGTACGCGGGCGGGCTGCCGCCGCGCTACGCCGTCGTGATCCCGACGCGCAAGTCGGCGGCGTGGTGGAATCTGCCGGAGGCCAAGCGGCTGGCACTGATGCGCGAGCACACGGCAGTGGGGATCGAGTATCTGGCGAAGGTGAAGCGCCGGCTCTACCACGCGACAGGGCTGGCCGACGCCGACTTCGTCACCTGGTTCGAGACGGACGACCTGGCGGCGTTCTCCGCGCTGGTGGCGCGGCTGCGGGCGCTGCGCGAGGACACCTACAACGAGCGGCTGGGCGCGCCGACGATCCTGGGAACGGCGCGCACGCTGGATGAGCTGTTCACGGAGCTGGCGCACTGAGCGCCACCATGCACGGCACCGGGCTACACGTACCGCTCGATCTTCTCGACAAGTTGATACATGTCAAAGGGCTTGGCGATGAAGTCGTCGGCGCCGGCATCGCGCGCGATGCGCTCAGTATCCTTGCTGGCGGAAAAGATGATGATGGGAATGGCGCGCGTCGCGTCCGCGCGCTTGAGTTGCCGGCAGATCTCGCCGCCATCGCGGCCGGACATGCGGATGTCGAGCAGGATGAGATCGGGCAGGCCATCCGCGAGCTGGCCGATGGTTGTCACGTCAACGGTCGTCCGCACCGCGTAGCCGACTTCCTCCAGGAACTGAGCGATCGCGTCAACGATGCCGGGATCATCGTCGGCAATCAGGATCGTCTTTCGCTTGCCATCTTGATCCGTGCCCATACCGCGATCTCCTTCCAGGCCGATCCTATTCCTCTGGTGTCGCTGGCAGCGGCAGCGCGAAGGCGAAGATAGAACCCTGGCCCTCCTCGCTCTCAACCCAGATACGCCCATGGTGGCGCCGCACGATCTCGGCCGAGATATACAGGCCGAGGCCAAGCCCCGGATAGGTCTCGTGCTCCTTTCCCTCAATGCGGAAGAAGCGGTCGAACACCTTGCCCTGCTTCTCTTTGGCGATACCGAGGCCGAAATCGCGCACGCTGGTGATGATCTCCCCCTCGCCAGGCGCGGTCCGTACGACGACCCGATCCGCCCGCGGTGAGTATTTCACGGCGTTCGTGAGCAAGTTGGTCAGCACCTGCCCGATGCGCTCGCGGTCCCCCGTTACGCTAATCGAGGGCGCGAGCTCGCAGACGAGCGTATGGCGCGTCGCTGTGCGCTGCACTTCCTCGACGATGTCCGCGACCAGCGCGCCGTAGTCGAAGGTGGACGGCTGGAGTTTGAACTTGCCGCCCTCGATCTTGGTCTCGTCGAGCAGATCGGCGATGAGCTTGGTCAGCTTGTTCAACTGGCCGTCCATCTTGCCGAGCAGATCCGCCGAGCGCGCATCTCCCGCTTGTTGGAAGCGCAAGGCCAGCAGCTGCGTGTAGGCCTTCGCGCTCGTCACCGGCGTCTTCAGCTCGTGGCTGGCGATGCTGATGAAATCGTCTTTCTGCTGTTCGAGCCGGCGCTGTTC
>JAICKD010000614.1 GCA_025928125.1 Ktedonobacterales bacterium | reverse complement strand
GGCGGGCTACATGCCACAGCGCGATCTGCTGCTGCCCTGGCGCACCGCACTCGGTAACGCGATTGCCGGACTCCAGGCGCAGGGCGTCTCGCGGAGTGAGGCGACGACTCGCGCCTGTGCCCTCTTCGCCGAGTTTGGGCTGGCGGGATTCGAGCGCGCCTGGCCCGCCACGCTCAGCGGCGGGATGCGCCAGCGGGTCGCCTTCGCGCGCACCGTTCTGGCTGCCCATGACCTGCTCTTGCTAGATGAGCCGTTTGGCGCGCTGGATGCCCTCACGCGCACAGGTCTGCAGCGCTGGCTGGCCGACCTCTGGGAGCGTTTGGGCGCGACGTGTCTGCTCGTCACCCACGACCTCGACGAGGCATTGCTCCTGGCCGACCGTATCTATGTGCTCTCGCCGCGCCCGGGAACTGTGCGCCTGGAGCGCGCCGTGCCGCTGGAGCGTCCGCGACGGCTGGAGATGCTTGCCCGGCCGGAGATCGTCGCGATCAAGGCGGAGCTACTGGCCTCGCTGCTCGACGCTGATGTGACGGGAGGCGCGGCATGAAGACGCTACATGACTTCCAGGATGCCACCGAGCGCGCTCCAGCCACTGCCTCGGATACCGTAGAGATGCCCGTTCTCTCGACGTGGCCCGTAGCCCGCTGGTGGCGCGTCTCGCGTCTCACAGCGGCGGCCACGCTCCCCGCGCTCGTGCTGCTGGCGGCGCTGGTACTGCTCTGGCAGTGGTACGCCAGCCAGCCGGATATCGACGCGCAGATCCTGCCGACGCCGCTCGCCGTCTGGGGCGTGCTGGTGGGCCAGCGCGATATCCTCTGGCAGCACATGCTGGTGACGCTGCAAGAGACGCTGATTGGCTTCGCGCTGGCGCTGGCGGCAGGCGTCATCTTTGGCACGCTGATCGACTTCTCGCCGTGGCTGCGGCGGGCGATCTATCCGCTGCTGGTGGCGTCGCAGACGATCCCGATCATCACGCTGGCGCCGCTGCTGGTGCTCTGGTTCGGCTTCGGGTTAGTCTCGAAGTCTATCGTCGTGCTGCTGGTCTGTTTCTTCCCAATTGTGGTGGCGCTGGCGGATGGGCTGCGTTCCGCCGACCCCGAGCTTATCCGGCTGTTTCGCGCGTTCGGCGCGGGACCGGTGCGCATCTTCTGGTCGGTGCGGCTGCCGGGCGCGCTGCCGTCGCTCTTCTCAGGCGTGCGCATCGCCATCGCGTATAGCGTCATTGGCGCTATCTTCGGCGAGTACGTTGGAGCAAGCGCGGGCCTGGGCTTCTACATGCAGCTCAAGCAACACTCATTCGCGACGGCGGGGGTGCTGGCGGCCATCGTCGTCACCGCGCTGCTGAGCATCGCGCTCTTCGCCTCGGTGGCGATCATCGAGCGGCTGGCGCTGCCGTGGTATTACCTGCAACGCCGCCGTCAGGGGTGAGATGTCGAGAATTTGGGCCAGCCTATCTGGCCGTTCATGGAGATTCAATTGATGGTCTCATTTTCGCGTGTCATGCGCAATTTGCTTCCGACTCTGGCGGCTAAAGCCGCTGCTAAGGGCGGCACTGACGTGCCGCCGCAAAGGCCGCCTTCGCGGCCTACAGAAAGCCGCGATGTGAGTATGCTCTCTAGAGCCTGCACAGGCAGGCTTGGCCGCCGAGCGGGAGCGAGGCGCTTAGGCGCGGCTTTAGCCGCCAGCCGTCTGACCACCGCTCCCGCACGCATGCTGGGGCTGCTCCTGCTGGCGGCGTTTCCGCTGCTGGCGGGCTGCATCGGCCAGACCACCACGTCGTCGTATGACGGGCCAGTGGCGAAGGTCTCGCTGGCCCTCGATTGGACGCCGAACACCAACCACACCGGCATCTACGTGGCGATGAAGAAGGGCTATTACCGGCAGAATGGCATCGACCTGACGCTGACGCCCTATTCGAGCAGCGTCTATCCCGAACAGCTTGTGGGAACAGACAAGGCGGAGTTTGGCATCAGCTTCCCCGAATCGGTGACGACGTTCCGCGCGCAGGATGTGCCGATTGTCTCGGTGGGCGCGATCATCGAGCACAACACGTCGGCGCTCATCACTCTCAAGAGTTCCGGGCTGGATAGCGTCGCCAAGCTGGCGGGCAAGCGCTACGCGGGCTTCGGCGGGGCATATGAGCAGCCGGTTATCTCGCAGATGCTCAGCTGCGCGGGCGCGCCCAGCACGGACTTCCAGAACATTACGACTCAGCTCGATCCCATCGCGGCGCTCAAGAGCGGCCAGTTCGACTTTGCCTGGGTCTATATGGGCTGGGAGGGCATTGAGGCGCAGCAGCAGGGTGTGGCGCTCAATGTCTTCCCGCTGACGGACTACTGCATTCCCGACTACTCGTCGCCGGTCGTCATCACGAATCAGCAGTTCATACAGCAGCATCCCGATGTCATCAAGCGCTTTATGAAGGCCACCGCCGAGGGCTACGAATACGCCATCCAGCATCCCGACGACGCGGCGAAGCTGCTGATCGACGGCGCGCCCAAGGGCAGCTTCGACGATCCGCAACTGGTCACCAGGAGCCAGGCGTATCTCAGCCCACTCTACGCGCCGGGCGAGAAGTGCTGGGGTACGCAGTCGCTGGCCGCGTGGACGAACTATCCGCGCTTCATGTTCAACCACCAAGCCATCCAAGACGCCAACGGCAACCCGATCACCAAACAGCCGGACTATGGCGCGGCGTTCACCAACCAGTTCCTGCCCACGTGCTAGGCGCGAGCCCCGGCGCTCGCCCGCTAACCCGCTCCCAGACCCGGGTGGGGGCCCGTGGCAGTCGCGATTTGGGCGTTTTTGTGTTCTGGCTCGCCTCTGCTGCTGGAGAGGGGTTGGGGGTGTGGTCGGGTGAGGCCT
>JAICKD010000479.1 GCA_025928125.1 Ktedonobacterales bacterium | reverse complement strand
GGCGCGCGGCTGCGCGTGGCGCTCTCGGGGTTAACCATTGCCGAGTATTTCCGCGACGCTGAAGGGCGCGATGTGCTGCTCTTCATCGACAATATCTTCCGCTTCACTCAGGCGGGCGCCGAAGTCTCCGCGCTGTTGGGCCGCATGCCGAGCGCCGTGGGCTATCAACCGAATCTGGCCGAGGAGATGGGCCAGTTGCAGGAGCGCATCACCTCCACCAAGAAGGGGTCGATCACCTCGATGCAGGCGGTCTATGTGCCTGCCGACGACTACACCGATCCCGCCCCGGCGACGACCTTCGCCCACCTCGACTCGACCATCGTGCTGGAGCGCGCGCTGACTGAGAAGGGCATCTACCCGGCAGTGGACCCGCTCGCCTCGACCAGCCGCGTACTCGACCCGCAGGTGGTCGGCCAGGAACACTACGATGTCGCGCAGGAAGTCAAGCGCGTGCTCCAGCGCTATAAGGACCTGCAAGACATCATCGCCATCCTGGGTGTGGACGAACTGAGCGATACCGACAAGCTGACCGTCGCCCGCGCGCGCAAGATCGAGCGCTTCTTCTCGCAGCCATTCCGCGTGGCTGAGGTCTTCACGGGTCGCTCCGGCAAGTACGTCCAGCTTGCGGACACGATTCGCGGCTTCAAAGAGGTGCTCGAGGGCAAGCACGACGACGTCCCGGAGCAGTACTTCTACATGGCGGGCGGCATCGACGAGGTCGTAGAGACCGCGCATAAAGAGGCGCAGGCGTAGTAGCTAGCGTTCGTATCTGAAGGAGGCGCGTTATGGCGCAACGAGCGACGCTGCACGTCCGCATCATTACGGCGACCAGCACCATCTTCGACGGCGAGGCCGATATGGTGCTGGCCCCCGGCAGCGATGGCGAACTTGGCATTCTGCCACGCCACGCGCCGCTGCTGACCACACTCGATATCGGCGAGTTGCGTGTCCGCCTCAACGGCGCCGATGAGGGTATCTTCATCGGCGGCGGGTTCCTGGAGGTCAACTCCAACATCGTCACCGTGCTGGCAGACGACGCCGAGCGTTCAACCGACATTGACGAGCGACGCGCCGAGGAGGCCCGCGCCCGCGCCGCCGCCTTGCTGGAGCGCCGCGATCTGAGCGCGGAAGCGGCAACCATGGCCGCCGCCGAGATGCAGCGCGCTGCGGGACGCATCCGCGTGGCCGAATTGCAACGGCGACGCAGCGGCCGCCGACGCCAACCTACCCCGCAAGACTTCGGCCAGTAGCGGCGAACGTGCCAGGCTCAACGACATGGCCCCTTCCCGGATTTGCGGGAGGGGGCTGTTTCATGGACGCATCTGTTAACGTTCGTACGAAATGAACTCCATCAGTGAGCCGTCGGGGTCGCGGAAGTAAACGCTCGTCCCGTGGCCGCGCGAGCCGAATCGCTCGACCGGGCCGACCTCGACCTCGACGCCATGCTGGTTCAGGTGGGCAATGGCCGCCTGAATGGATTCGGGCCAGATGAAGCAGAGATCGCTGCCACCGGGCATGACGGGACGCTGTGCGTTCGGCGTACTCTCCACGTTGGGGCCGTGACAGTTGAGCTGCGTCTCGCCGAAGCGATACGACCAGCCCGGGCCGATAGGTACCAACTCGGCCCCCAGCACCTGCTGATAGAAGCGATTCGAGCGCTCCCAATCGGAGACGTGAATCACGCAATGATCGAGTTTGATGCTTTCCATTTTCCACTATCCCTCTGAGCCGTGAATCTATCGTGCTCTCTCCCTTCAACAGATTCATACGGCTCAGAGTTTCCGCCCTTCCGGCTTCCCTCTCCCGCAGGCCGGGGCTGGGATTGATGCCTACGGGTACATCGCGACGTAGTAGTTTGGCTGCGTATATGTCTTGCTTCCAACTCCAGCACCGTCACCAACTACCGTAGCGCCCGGAGTACGCCAAAACACTGTGCTGTTGCCTGCTGGCGCCACGAGATATCCTCCGACATACTGGGAGTCGGGTAGCTCTCCCAGCCTCTCCCAGCCAGCAATCGACGTGGCATAGGGAGGGAGTCGATAGAGTAACACGTTGCCATGTCCCAGGGTCGACAGAGTGCTTGCGTAGATGTTGCCATCAGCGCCTATGCCAGCAGTGAAGAGTTGGACTATTCTCTGCCCGATAGTTATTGAGAGATCAGGCCGCCTGTTCCATGTCTTGCCATCGTTGGTTGTGCATTCGAGCCACTGCTCGTTCTCTAGCCCAATCGGGGTGAAAGCCCCGCAGATCGTCAGAAATCCGCTGGTGGTTGGAGGACCAACCATGAGCAGAGGCGAATGTGGAGCGCCGGAATTCACACCATCAGGGTAGGCGATCTCGATCCAGTGCGCTCCGTCATCTCGGGTTGACCAGAGCGAGCCTGGAACCATAAGATTGAGCACCTCGTCTGTGGACGCGTTGACCCAGAACTGGAAGGTATACCGGTCCTGTGACGGGTCTGGGCGCGTCCCTGACAATGTGGAATCAATCTGTGTCCAGGTGCGCATCTGGTCGCTGCTGACATAAAGCCCGATATGGACGTGGCCGTCTGGTGTCGCGGTACCTCTGGTGGCATAGACTTTTCCGCGAGCGGTTGCCAACTGGTAGTTGGCGTTGCCATCCTGCAAACTCGCTGGTTTGCTCCAGGTCGCACCGCCATCGAATGTCGCGTACGTTGTCCACAAGTCAAGAAGCTCACGTTGGCTAGAGGCGCCCACCGGGATGAACGAAACGGTCATAGTGTTGGAGTCGTTGATATCAACTTTTAAGAGACAGCCACCTGTATTTGCTGGCAGATTTGTTGGTGTGATGACCGACCAACTTGAGCCAGCATCATGCGTCGCCCAGACAACTGGCGAGGTCACATATTTCTTGTCAGCCTGACAGGCATAGGCAGTCTTGCCATCGCTTGGGGCAACCTGGGCGTCTGTATAGGCGAGCGCATCACCTTTCTCGTGTTGGGCCACGTCGGGGAAACCGTGGGGAACGACGATCCGTTTCCAGGTTAGGCCGCCGGACGGGTTGGTTGTGGGCGTTGCACGTACCCTCGTTGCGGCGGGCGGCCAGCCGCCGTGGCTAACGAACAGCGCCACGAATCCGACACTCAGCGCCACCACCGCCGCGATGGAGCCAAACGCCGCCCAGAACCGGGTAGAGTGAGCATGCGGGCGCGCATGCGCATGACGCCTCTGCCGCGCCGACGCTGACATCGTTTCAGCCGCGATGCTCGCCCGCACGTTCCGCCATAGCCGGGCGTGATTGTTGGGTTCGGGCTGCGCGCGCAGGGCTTGCGTCATCGCCTCGAACGCATCGAGCCGTGTCTGGCACACCACGCACTCCGCGATATGGGTTCGCAAGCGCTCCATCTCTCGCTCGCCGAGGCCATCGCTGCGGAAGTCGGAGAGCGTGCGGTCGCCGACGCCAAGCGCGCACCGCAGCAACGTATCCGTGGTCATTCTGCCCCTCCTTCGCGCTGGTATTGCTGGCGGAAGCGTTCGCGTCCGCGCCAGAGCGACATCTTCAGGCTGCCATGCGAAAGCCCGAGCGCCTGGGCGGCTTCGGCGCTGGTGAGGCCATACACGTCACAGAGCACGATGGCGGCGCGCTGTTTCGGCGGCAGATCGCCCAGTATGCGAAGGATGGCGTCTTT
>JAICKD010000763.1 GCA_025928125.1 Ktedonobacterales bacterium | reverse complement strand
GCCAGATGCCAGAGGCGCGTGCGCCAGCGCAACGGCGCGCCGAGCAGGTACATCGCCAGGAAGGCGGGAACGACCAGATAGGCTTCGAGCATCTTGATGTTGAAGCCCAGCCCCACCAGCATCGCTGCCAGCAAGAGCCAGCGCAGGCTGCCCCGCTCCACGGCGCGCGTCATCGCGTAGGCGCCCAACAGCACCGTCAGCACGAGCAGGCTGTCGATGGTGTTGTTGCGGTTGGTGACGACACTGATTGGGGTGATAGCCAGGAAGAGCGCCGCCAGCAGCCCAGCTTTCGCGCCAAAGACGCGCCGGACGACGAGATAGAGCACGCCGACCGAGGCTACGCCCGCGAGCGCCTCGGGCAGCAAGATGCTGAAGCCGCTGTAACCGAGCAGTTTGGCGCTGGCCGTCTGAATCCAGAAGCCGAGCGGCGGCTTATCGACGCTCACGAAGCCCGCTGGATCGAAGGAGACGAAGAAGAAGTTGTGCCAGTTCTCCAGCATGCTGCGGATGGCCGCCGCGTAGTAGAGGTTGGCGTAGCCGTTGCGCTGTAGCTCGTAGAAGTTGGTGAAAGCGGCCAGCAGCAGGATCAGCGCGAGCGCCTGCCGTCGTCGCGGCGCCCATAACGCGCGTAGCCGCGCGGCCAGCGAGCGAAATGTCGACTCCGGTGAATGCGCGCCATCGTCGAGCGCTGGTGGGGCGATATCGGTTGCCATAGCGTGCTCCTGTGGTCGTTGGTTGAGTCATTCAATCATACGCTGATCGTGGCGTGATTGGATGACGAGATGTGGCGACATGAGTGCGTTGGGTGCGGCGAAAATGGTGGTTCGCGGGCGAGGTGTTTCTATGCCACTGTACCGGCGGAACATTCATGTTGTCTGTGAGTCCGATGAGTGTTCTCTCATAGTAGGAAGCAACCTTATCTTCCGGCCCCCTCCCCCTAACCCCCTCCCCCAGAGGGAGAGGGGGAACCAGAACGCAACCTGGCATGTTGGCGCGGGCGAGATGGGAAATGATCCAGCTTCGCGGCATGAATGCCGCGGCTAATCCTGCTCCACCAAGACTCCTTCACCGCTCAGCGGTATCTCGAATGACGGGATTAGCCGTAGGGCTTCAGCCTACGGCCTGCCCACCATATCTCCACGGCGCCAAGTAAGCGCTTACCGGCCCCGGCGGGCGGGGGCGACCCGCGATGAGTTGGTCTGCCGCGCCTCTGGCCAGAAGATGCGCGCGAGGACGAGCAGTGTTACTACACCGGAGACGCCCAGATAGAGCACACGCATCCACGGCTCGCCGGAGTCGCTGCCCGCGAAGATGCCGTGGAGCGTCACCAGGACGAACGCGGCGAAACTGGTGTAGTGCAGCGCGCGCCAGCTTGCGTAGGCGATACGATGTTTCACCCACGAGCTCAGCCAGACCACCGCCAGCCCATAGAGCGCCAGTACGCCCAGGTCCACCGCGAGCGGCCGGTAGGGCTGGTCGAAGGGCAGCAGCAGGTTGAGCAGCGAGAATGGGATGAGCGGATCGAAGACCAGCGAGAGCAGGTGGAAGACCACCAGCGCCAGTGTGAGCACAGCCAGATAGGGATGCAGCTCATCCAGCAGCCAGAGCGCCCGCGAGTTGCGCAGCCGCGAGACACGCGCCAGCGAACGGAAGAGGCCGATGATAACTGTGACCGAGAGGGTGATATAGGCGGAGGTTGCCGCCGCGCGGGTGACGTACCATAGGAACGGGTTGGTGGTCGCGCTGGTCGCCGCGAGCGTAATGCTCAGCGACGAGAGCGATGCGAAGATGTTCATGATCCCTGCTCCAGTTGGCGCATCTCGGAGAGGGTGAGCGGCGGGAGCGCCGAGCCTACCATAAGTGGCAGCATCGCGCCCTGCGTTCCCCAGGTGGCGAGATACTCGTTCAGATTGCGCGAGAAGACGATCTCGCCCGTGCCAAAGACGAGGGCTAGCGCGACCCCGGCGTCGCCGTCGTCCCGTGGGCCAAGCGCGCCGTAGCGCTTCCAGGCGGACTCGACGGCTGCGAGCGCGGCGGGATAGCCCCGCAGCAACGCGACTTTGGCGGCCACCTCGGCCTGCGCCGCTGTCGGCGCGAATGCCGTGGCCGTCGCGATCAGCGAGTCTGGCTCGTCGCCGCCAGCGGT
>JAICKD010000397.1 GCA_025928125.1 Ktedonobacterales bacterium | reverse complement strand
GAGGGGGCTGAGCCTTCCCTCCCAGCGCGCTAGCAGCAAGCGGCTCTCCATGCTACACTTAGGAACGCCGCCTGTGTGGCGCGCTACTTGCGGAGACCGAATCGCAGGTACCTTACCGACTGGCACTGGAGGTGCGGGACTATGGGTGTCGTAGGGCATCTTTTAGGCGGCTTGCGGCGCGCGATTGGGCGCATCTTGCTCTGGTTCCTCATTTTTGGAATTATTGGCGCGGCTATCGTCGAGGGGGCGGCGTTCTTCGGGACCAAAGGCGGCCCAACCACCATCACCCACATTATCGCCGCCGCGATTGGCCTCACCCTGGCCTACGCCGCGGGGCTGACGGTGCTGATGGTCGAGGTGATTCGGTTCCTGGTTGGGGCAGTGAGAGAGGCGGAGAAGACCGTCGAAGGCGAGATGGGAAATCTTGGCGGCATTGTCGGCGAGGTCGGCAAGGCCATCGAGAAGCGGCTCTAGCGCCAGTGGCGACGCGGAAGTGACGATAACATGGATGTATGGAACGCAAACGCGCTAATTGGCAAACGACTTGGGTCATCTACGCTCGAACGCCCGCTCGGCATCGGCGGCATGGGCGCGGTCTATCTGGCGCGCCAGGAGCGGCCGCGTCGCCACGTGGCGGTAAAGGTGCTGCGCCCGGGGATCGCCGCCGACGAGGACGCCTGGCAGATATTCCTGGCACGTTTCCGGCGCGAAGCCGATGCCGCCGCAGCGCTCGACCATGCCAACATCGTCCCAATCTATGAGTTTGGCGAACAGGGCGAGCTGGCCTACATCGTCATGCCCTACCTCTCGGATGGCTCGCTGGCGAATTTCCTCGCGCCCGATGCCCGGCTCACGGTGGCGCAGGTGGTCGATTACATCGACCAGGCCGCCGCGGCGCTCGACTATGCTCACCAGCACGGCATCGTTCACCGCGATGTCAAGCCGTCCAATCTGCTGCTGCACCCCGATGGCAGGCTGCTGCTGGGAGACTTCGGCATCGCTCGTCCGCTGCATATGGCGGATTTGCCTGAGGTATCCTCGGTCTTCGAGGGCGGCGATCTGACGGTTTCGGGCGCGGCGATGGGTACGCCCGAATACATGGCGCCTGAACAGGTGCGCGGCGAGGCCGTCAGCGCGGCAACCGATACCTACGCGCTCGGCGTCGTGGCGTATGCGCTGCTGGCGGGTCACACACCTTTCGAGGGCGACGATCTGAACGGGATTCTGGCGCGCCACCTGACCGAGACGCCACGGGCGCTGCGTTCGCTGCGCCGCGATGTCTCACGCGACGTGGATGAGGCGATCTCCTGGGCGATGGCGAAGGATCCATCGCACCGCCCCGGCTCCAGCGGCGCGTTTGCCCGCGCGCTTCACGCCGCCAGCACTGGCATCCCCACCACGGGAAGTATCGTCAACGCGCGGTCGAAGCCACAGACGTTGGCCGCAGCCTCAACCGCCCGCAGCTACTCTCGTCTCGCCCCGCCCATGCTTTCGGGCGGGACCGATGCCGACCTCCCGCAGTTCAAAGAAGGCCCAGACGCGCCGACGCTGTACGATGGCGCGTTTCGTGGCGGGCATGGTGGCTTCGGCGCGCCCGCGTGGCCCTCGGCGCCGCAACCCGCAGGCGATGGAGCCTCGTCTATCTTGCAGCCGCGCACCCTTGGCATCCTGGCTTTGTTGGGCGCTGCGGGCGTATTGCTGCTGACAATGGCCATTGTGCTGGCGAGCGGCTCGCTGCCGAATCTCTTCAACAACTTCAACCCCGACAACACGGGCGGCCTCGTTCCGCACGCGACCGCGACCCCATGGCCAACGGCGACACCGCAACCGTCGCCCACGCCGGTCATCAACTGGCTACGGGTCTCGCCAGCCAACGTGGAGTTCGGCTGCAAGAACAACCAGCGGTCGGTGAAGGTCGTGCTGCGGAATCTCGCGCCAGAATCAACTGGGTGGAATGCGCAAAAGCCTGCGTTTTCGGGGGCAATTGCTGTACAGCCAATGTCAGGTGAAGTAGGCGCCCAGAGCAGTGCAACCATCACGTTGACCTACTCACCCGCGTTCGTCTCCTTCTCGCAGCATGACACGATCACCATCATCCCGACCAACGACGCTGCCGGAGCTTCCCCGAAAATCAGCTATAGCGCGCCATCGTGCTTTGGCCGGAGCAGCAAGGGGAGCGCATCCCTCTCACCCGTATCGAGCAGCGATTCCTCCAGGGACAAGCGCAAGGGGCATGGCTGATACTGTACCCGACACATTCTCTCCTTGCGCCTGCACATTGATCGTCAGTTGCAGTGACGGCGAGCCTGGCTGTGTGGGGTCGAGCTGCGCGACCATGTAGCCGCCATTCAGCGTCGAGACTTGCCCCTGATAGAGCGGCGCCGCCGCATCCACGCCGAGGGTCACCTTTGTCGCCGTGACATGGCCATTCTCCCCGCCGTCAATTCCGCCATTGTCGCTATCATCCTGTTCCCACAGATCAATTCGCAAGACGCCCTGCTGCGCGCCTCCCAGGGTGAGATCGAGCCGAAGGATCGGCTGGCCTGTGTTCGCATCGGTCTGGTGGCTCATGCTGCCTTGCAGCGAGGCGGTAAACGGCTGGCTGAAGGGCGCGACGCTGGTGGTGGGGGTCGATGGCGTGGCGGCGCCAGTGGAGCTGCCCGCCGCCTGAACAACCCCGCCCGACCCGTTGCCGTTATTCGCGATGTCGTTCCAGCCAGGGCGGAGCGGCCCCGCCGCCGTCCAGATGATGGCGACGGCGAGCGATGCGGCGGTTATCGCGGCCCACACCGGATGTATCCTACCGCCGGGCGTCACCGGCTGGAGCAGCCGCACGCAGAGCAATCCGCAGACCAGCACCGCCGAGACAATATAGAGTTCGATGCCCCAGAGCGTGCGTGTGTCGCTGCCGGTCGCCAGGCCATGAACCGTCGCCAGCGCCCAGACGACGAAGGACAGCTCATGGAGGCGCAGCCACCAGGTATAGCCGATTTGCCGCCGGATGAAGAGGCTGAGCGTGACGGCGAGCGAGAGGTACATCGCGACGATACCGAGCGCCATCCAGAGCGGGCGATAGTGGCTAGCGAACGGCAACAGCAGCTCGTTCAGACCAAAGCGGGTGAAGGGGTCGATCCAGCTGGCGAAGATGTGGATGCCGAGAAAGACGAATGAGAGATTGGTGATCCAGACGTGCAATTCATAGGAGATGAGCCGCGGCCACCAACGCACCTGCCAGCGCATGCTCAGCGCCAGCCCCAGCAGCACGGAGATCGTCACGAGCAGATAGGCGGTGAACCCGCCAGCGCGCGCGGTATTCCAGGTAATGGCTTCCCAGAGGCTCATCGCGTCTCCTCAATAATCTCCATCATCGCGTCACGTGGCCAGGGGCCAGCCGTCAGGTAGTCGCCTGTCGTCGGGACGAGCAGCCCGGCCAACCAGTGTCTCTCCAGGAACCGCGCGCCTGCCCGCGCGCCGAGCAGCAGCGCCACCTTCGCGCCCACCTCCGCCTGGCGGCAATAAGGCGCCACCACCGTCGCCGAGAGAATATCGCTACGCGCTGGCTCGCCGGTCGTTGGGTCGATCAGGTGATGGCGGGCGGACTCGCCCTGACGCCAGTTGCGGCGGGTGACGGTGGATGTGGCGATGGCGCCGTTACGCAGCGGGATCGTCCAGTGACGGTCGCGGCCGGGGACGGCAATCGGCCAGTCGGGCTGGCTCGGCGGCTGGCCCGACACCGCCAGATCGCCGCCAGCGTTCACCAGCGCGGGCGTCAGGTTCAGCGCGCGCAACTGGCCGAGCGCGGCGTCCACGGCCATGCCCTTGGCGATGCCACCAAAATCGAGGCCCGCGCCTTGGGGCAGTGTCACCCGTCGCTGCGCCTGATCGAGCTGGATCAGCCGCCAGTCGCCGCCAATGCGCGCCTGCGTGACCAGGGGCGCTGCCATGCGTCCTGTCCTGTCGATGTCCGCGAAGGTGCGGTCGTAGCCAATCCAGAGCATCTGGCGCAGCAGTGTGGGATCGTAGCGGCCATCGGTGGCGCGGGCAGCCTCAAGCGCGGTGGTCAGCACATCCCAGAGCAGCGGGCTGACCTCGACGGCTGTCCCCGCCCGCGCGTTCAGGCGCGAGAGTTCGCTCTCCGGCAGGAAACGGCTCAGGGCGCGCTCCCACTCATTGAAGAGCGCCCGCACGATCTCGAAGGCGCGCGGGCCGTGCTCGGCTGGCGCCAGCACCG
>JAICKD010000063.1 GCA_025928125.1 Ktedonobacterales bacterium | reverse complement strand
GCACGCGGGATATATCAGCTGAATAGGGTGTCACGGCGCGCGGGTGAAAGACCAGCGGCGCCAGCGCCACCGACGAGAAGCGCGAAAAATCGGCCGCACGCGGCAGCCAGGCGGGCAGACGCGCGACCGGAGGCGCGATCAACGTTCGCAATCGCTCCGCCGCGCGTTCGCGCTCGTCCCGCGCCGCTGGTTCGATGGCACGCATGGCCGACTCGTGACGCCGCAGCAGCGCCAGCAACTCCTGCCGGGCGGATTCAGGCTCCGCCAGCGCCCGCGCCAGATAGTCTCGCCGCTGGCCCGTCAGCCGCAGATGGCGATCTACATAGCGCATGGCAGCGGGCAAGTCGCCCTGGCAGCGCAGCAGAGCAGGCGTATCAAGCGGGATGTCATTGCCCTGGCTGACGACTGACAGCAGCAGCCAGCGCGCGAAGTCCACTGGCGTCAGATCGGCTATCGCTGCAATCAGCGCGTCGGCGGTGTGATCGCCGGAGAGTGACGTTGCCAGCAGCGCATAGGAGATGCCCAGGGGCCGCTGCCCGCCAAACCAGCGACGCATCCGCCGCCGTTCTAGCGGATCGAGCGCGCCCTCTGTCTCGGCCAGCCACCGCCGCCATGGACTCCCATCAGGCAGACGCGCGGCCCGCGACGCATTGACGAGCAACGCCATGCTGTGCAGAAAGTCGTAGGCGGGCGAGGCATCCACCCGCAGGGGCGCGCCGCCCGTGGCAATCGCCATATCGCCCTCTCAGACACTACTTTAATTACAATTAAACTATTACAGCGACAAGCGCATGAACGTCAAGGGACGGGGCGTACGCTGGCTGAAGCGAAGATGACAATACAGTCAGAGGAAAAACGTCCAGACATGCCGAATTGAAGCGCGGCAAAAAGAAGGCAACGGCGAGGTGGGATGAGTCACCCATCTTCATTCACACTATTTTCAGGGGGTACCGTGGCAGATAACGCAGTGGCTTCCGAAGATCCGAAGTATACGTTTGCGATTCCCGAGAACATGATGGTGTGCTTCATCCGTTTGCTGAAGCGGGGACCTGAGTGGACGCCAGCGGAGACGCCAGAGGTTGAGCGTTTGCAGGCCGCGCATGTTGCCTATGGTCGGCAGCTCATCGTGGCGGGGAAGCTTGTCCTCAATGGGCCAATGCTTGATGGCGGCGACCTGCGTGGAGTCGGCGTCTTTCGCGTAGCGTCACTGGCGGAGGCGCAGGCGCTCTCAGCGGCGGACCCGGCGGTGCGGGCAGGCCGTCTGATCTCAGAGGTTCATCCCTGGATGATCTTCAGAGGCGTTCTGCCGGAATAGTGAGGGTGTAAGCAGATCAAGACGAAAGGTGGCATAGATGGGACATCGCTCCCCAGTGACATTCGATACGGTGCGTGAAATTGCGCTTGCCTATCCCGGCGTGGAAGAAGGGATATCGTATGGCACTCCATCATTGCGCGTACGGGGCAAATTCATGGCGAGGCTGCGCGAGGACGGCGAAACACTCGTCGTCAGGATCACCGAGCCAGAGCGCGACCTGCGCATGACGATAGATCCTGAGGTCTTTTTTATCACCGAACACTACCGCAATTACGCGGCGGTCCTGGTGCGGCTAGCGCGTATCGAACGGGAAGACCTCAGCGATGTGATCGAGCAGTCATGGCGATGGCTGGCGCCCCGCAAACTGGTAGCCGAGTATGAGCGCACCCATCCCGGCTTGCCAGTTAGCCTGTCAGCGAGTGAGGAGGAATAACGAAACTACTATGACGAACGCACCTGCGAGCGCATCTCGACCTCTTCTGGCTCCTCAGTAGGAGGAACATTCGGCGATGCCTGGATTTCGAGGTCGTTGACGACACCCTTCACGCCCGTCACCTTGAGCGCGATGTCGCGCGCCTGATGCCGGGTGGCGTTGTCTTTGACGCCGCCGCTCAGCACGATTAGTCCGTGCTCAGAGAGCACGCCAACATCGCCCAGGCCCTTCGCGGCGAGCGCCTCGCTCACCTGCTGCTGGAGTAGCTCCGTATAGATCATGTGGTCGCTGATCTCGACGACGCCTGGCGCGTGCTCGATCGCGGCCTTCGCGATATCGCCTGTAGTGACCAACTCGAGGGGGAAGCGGTTATCGGTGTAGAGGTTGACCCGCCCCGCCTGCACCTCTGGCTTGATCTCGTGGCGCGCGCGCTGCGACGGCACCGCCTCGTCAAGCGTCTGGTGTACGTAGCGCTCGATCAGCGCGTCGGGCATGTAGGCGGGCATCTGCGCTAGCTCGGCCCCGGTCAATTGCAGGTTCAACTGCACCGTCGCGACGCTCCGCTTGCCGCGCTCGACATATTGCCCCAACATCAACCGCTCGATAGGCACGACGACCGGGCGTTTGGGCGCGCCTGCCCCACCATCCAGCACGCGCACGACCAAATGGGTCGCGTATTCCGGGCCTTTCTCGCCCTCCAGCGCCACGCGCACGCCCATCAGCGCGAGGTCGGCCACCACCCGCCGGTCATCGGGCGTCGCGCCAATCGTGGTGTCGCGGGTCAGCACGAAGGCGCCGCCCAGATCGCCGTTCAGCGCGGCTTCATCCTTCACCATCTCGGCGCGCCATCCGTCCTCCTCTGGATAGAGCAGCACGGCGACCGCCACCTGGTTATCGGGCAGCTGCAACGGTTTGATTTCCGGCGGCCAATGAGAGACCTCTTCATGGGCGCCCCGTATTCGGCGCAGAAAGAAGTAGCGAGCGGGACCGGTGGCTACCACTATGGAGGCTCCTTTCGCGGGAGATATTTCTGGCATTTTCCCGTATTATAGCGGAACTAGCGCCTGTTCGCCAGTTGCGTGTCGCGGTACCACTGGCGCAACACGCCGCGCGTTCAGGCGCACGCCTTTCCATTATACGCCCTTGTCTCAAACCTGTCCCATTACCGGCGCGTCATAATTGTCACAATCGCGTCACACCCGGCTCAGACGGGCTTGCGCGCCAGCAGTGTCACCCAGCCCGCCACGTCTGAGGGACGCGTGCCGGGAAACGCCGTCACGTCCAGTATCTCGACGCCCGCGCCCTCGAACAGTGTCCGCGCCTCGTCGGGCGTATAATAGGCGAAGAAGCGCTGGCCTGTCTCGTTCTCCAGGTGCTCGTAAGGTACCATTCGCTCCGCCTCCGCATCGGGCGCCCGCTGCTTCAGAAAGACGACGATTGGCGCGCCCCGCCGCATCACCCGCACCAGTTCGGCCACGGCGCGCGGCGCGGTGCGTAGCGGCAGATGTAGCAGCGACGCCGAGCACCAGACGCCCCGGCAACTGGCGTCGGGCAGGTCGAGCCGCCGCATGTCCATCAGCGCATAGCGGATGAAGCCTTTGGGCAGCCGCCGCGCGGTGCGCTCGCCCGCCTCGTCGAGCATGCCCTGCGAGATATCCACACCCAACACGGGCAAGCCGTATTCCGCCAGCGCGCGTGAATCCTGCCCCGGACCACAGCCAGCGTCCAGCACTGGCACGAACTGCAGATACTCTTCGAGCGTGGCGTCGTCGCCGGGCCGCCCCAGTTCGGGGATCGGCTGTCGCGCCTCGTTCTCCTCCAGCAGCTCGACGAACTGCTCCATCCGCTCAGCCCAGCGGCCAAACCGGTTCTCGTTGCGTTCGGCGTAGTTGCGCGCGACGCGATCATAGGTGGCTGTGGTGATCTCGGTGGCCTGCGCGAATCGCGCGCGATTATCGGTGCTGTCGTTGCTCATGCGCTCCTCTTCGGGTGCTGGCGGCTGAAGCCGCGCCTATGGGCTTCGCCGCAAAGCCCGCCTGCGCGGGCTGCAGAAATTGCCTATCACTTTTATATCTGTCCCTGAACATGTGAAACAGTTCGTCGGGACACCGCGATCTCGGCATTGACGCTGTGGATTATACGCGCTTTTCAGCTTGCACGATAGGGACGAAATGGGCCTCCGAATGCGTTCACAAAACCGCAGAAACTTCCGATATTTCCCCGCTCGGAAAGAATTTAGACACAGCCGGAAAGATGGCTACAAGGGGTGGCAGAGACCGGCTAGATGTGGTAAAATGGAACGTATTTTCTAGTCGTTCTAGAAACCGCAGGCAGACTATGTTCGAGATTACACAGACCCTTCGGCTTGTCCAGGCTCCTGGAGAGGAAGATTCAATGGAGCCAGTCAGCAATCAGCAGATCGCTGAGGTGTTGTTCAACATTGCCACGCTGCTGGAGATGCAGCAGGGCAACCCATATCGCATCGAGGCGTACCGCAACGCCGCCCGTGGCATGCTGGCGTTGCCGGTGCAGGTGACAGACATTCTGGCCCATGGCACGCGACTGGAAGCGCCCGGACTCGGCGACCGGCTGCGCCGCAAGATCACCGAACTTGCCACCACCGGCCACATGACCTTCTATGACGATCTCTGCGAAGAGTCGCTGCCGGAGGATGTGCGCGACCTGATGCGCGTGCCGCACGTTGGCCCGCGCACGGCGATCCGGCTCTCGTCGCAGCTCGATATTCACAGCGTTGAAGCGCTGGCGCGCGCCGCGGAACACCAGCAGCTGCGCCCATATTCCGGCTTCGGCGAGCGGAGCGAGCAGAGGCTGGCGCAGGGCGCGCGCAGCGTGCTGGCCCATCCGCATGACGACGGCCACGATGGCGGACAGGCCGCCGCCTAAACAGAGTTCACGCCCTCCTCCATATGAGCGAGGAGGGCGTCTTTTTCTTCAGCGGAGAACCCTCGCAATGCCAACCGAAAGACCCGCGCCCATAGCGCGTCCCGGCGACGATGATACACAGGACGATTGGGCTGCCGACCTCTTTGCCGCGCTGGATGAGCAGAGCGAGGCAGACGATCCAGACGGGCCAGACAACGACTCGTCCGAGCAAGACACTCTCCTGCCGCCGGATGCCCAGCGCGCTCCATTTGCGCTGGAGTCAGCGCCCCAGCTTCGGCTTACTCCGCGCTCGTATCAGCAAGAGGCGGTGGACGCCTGGCTGCGTGAGGGGGCGCGTGGCGTCGTCGTACTGCCGACTGGCGCGGGCAAGACGGTCGTCGCCTTCGACGCGATAGCGCGGCTGGGCGTGCGGACGCTGGTGGTCGTGCCGACTATTGAGCTATTGCGCCAGTGGCGGGCGGGCCTCGCCGAACACCTCGGGCTGCCGCTGGAGTCAGTCGGCATCATCGGCGGTGGCGAGCGCAGGACAGGCGACATCACCGTCATCACCTACGATTCCGCCGCCATGCCCCGCCGCAAACTGGACCGCTACGGGCTGCTCGTCTTCGACGAGGCGCACCACCTGCCCGCGCAGAGCTATGCGGCTATCGCCCACAAGGCCGTCGCTCCCTGGCGGCTGGGCCTCAGCGCAACATTGGAGCGCGCCGATGGTCGCCACCACGACCTGACCGCGCTGATTGGCTCGCTGGTCTATACACGCAGCAGCGAGGAGCTTTCGGCGCAGAAGCACATCGCCGCCTATCGCGAGAAGCGCATCTACGTCGATCTGACACCGGAGGAAGAGGTGCGCTACGAGGGGCTGATGGCTGAGTGGCGCTGGTACCTGGCGACGCGCCGCTCGCAGCTGGGCAGCGGTCCCGGCATGTTCGCCGAGTTGGTTCGCCGCAGTGGCTTCGAGCCAGAGGCGCGCCGGGCGCTCCGGGCGCATGCGGAGGCGCGGCTAGTTGCGCTCAACGCCACCGCCAAGATCGGCGCCATCGAAGAGGTGCTACGCCACCATCCTGACGACAAGGTAATCGTCTTCTCCGAATACGTGGACATGGTAGACCGCATCAGCCGGGCGCTGCTCCTGCCCGCCATCACCTATCGCACGCCCACGGCCGAGCGCCGCGCCATCCTCGAAGGCTTCCGCTCTGGCGCACTGCGCAAGCTCGTGACTGGTCGCGTGTTGAATGAAGGCGTGGATGTGCCGGACGCCAATGTCGCCGTCATCGCCAGCGGCAGCGCTTCGATGCGCGAGTACGTGCAGCGGCTGGGGCGCGTGCTGCGTCCGAAGCCGGGTGAAGCGCTGCTCTATGAACTGATCTCGCGCCGCACCACCGAACGCAACGCGGCCCGGCGACGGCGACCGACCCGCCGCAAGGAGTGATATTCCCATGCTCAAGCTCACCGACCTGCGCAAGACGACCCGCCACAGCCGCAAGGACGGCATGCGCGTCATCTATCCACGATTCCTGCGCGACGCCAGCCTCGCGCCACGGATCGAGATGGCGGTCCGCTATATGGAGCGGATGCTTGGCCAGCCACGCCGCGCGCTGGATGACGAGGTGATCGTCCAACTGTTCGGGGATCATAAAGTGGCGCGGTGCCTGGTGGCCTGCCTCGGCGCGCACTATCGCCACCGTCCGCGCGCGCTGGCGGAGGTGCTGTCTGCGGAAGATGTTGCGAGGCTTGCGGCACAGAGCATTGCCAGCGCCAGCGAGCTGCGACTCTGGCTCTTTCGCCGGGTGAATCGCGTGCTGGCGGGCTTCGCGGGCCGGGATGAGCGGGCAGCCTTCATGGCGGAGGCTGAGCGCGATCTGGGGATGGAAGCTGGAAAACTGGATGAACTCATCACGCTCGACGCGCCGGAGCATGCCATCCTCGTTCGCATTGGCGCGCGCCCGTCTGCCGAAGATGTCATTACGCGCTACAACTACGCAGTGGCGGCGGCAGTGCTGGCGCAATCGCCACAGGTGCGGGTCAACCTGTCGCGCGCGCTCTCAGCCAGCGACGCTGAGTGGGTCTACGAGCTTGCCGCACGGACCGGCGTCACTATTGATTTAGGTGGGCGCGAGCTGGTGTTGCATGGACGGCAGGATGCGCTGGAAAGCTGGACACGCCACGGCGCAAAGCTGGCGCGGCTACTCTCATTGCTGCTGATGTGCGGACTGCCCGCGCGCAGCGGCGAGGCGTTGGTGGCGTCGCCTCGGGGCGGCGAGCTGCTCTTCCGCCTGGATGGCGAGACGCTGGGCTTTCTTGGCGCGACGACCTCACCACAACTCGATCTGGCGGCGCTCTGCGAGCACCTCGACCGTATGGAGCAGTTCATCGGCCAGGTAGCTGCTCTGCGGCGGGCGGGCGCGCTCGATGGCTGGGCGCTCCGGCGCGTACACGAGCCGATGGTGGCGGGCGGCCAACTTGCGCCGACGCTTTGCCAGTTCGTGCGCGGCGATGAGCGTGTCGCGCTGCTCCCACTGGCGACAGGCGACGCCCATGCGCGGCTGTCATCTCTGGCGCAGGTGGTCCCGGCGCTTGGAGTGGACGATGATACGCTGGTCGCTGGCGGAGACGCCAACTCTCCGGTGTACCTGCTGCGGTATGACAACCGCGACGAGATGCGGTCGCTGCCTGGGCTGTTATCCCAGACCATCGCGGCAACAGTGGGGCATCACGATGCATTGGAGATAGAGGCAGTCTGCGACGAGGCGGCCACAGCCGGGGTATTGACCGAACTGGCGCTGGCCCATCGGCTCGGATGCGCCGAAGAAGCGCTCGCCGGGCGACTCACGGAGCCAGCGGCACGGGCGGCGTGCCAGCGTCGCGGCCTGGAATATGTCGAAGGATTTGGCCTCTGCACACGCGAGATGCTCTCCCGCGTGCGCCACGCCGCCAGCGAGATGCGCGAGTTGCGCGAGAATCCGCAGGTTGGCAACGCCTGGATGATGCGCACGCTGGGACGCAGACTGCGCGAGGTGACGGGTACGCACGAAGGCATCGAATGCCTCATCGCCTGGCTGGGCGCCGCCTGACATCAGAACCAATGCGCCGGGCGAGTGAACGCGAGCGGCAGCTTCGTCGCGGCGTTGCCCTTCGCGGCGTCGAGTTGGGACTGGATGAGAAAGATGCACCCGGTGAGGTCGGCGCCGCTGAGGTCTGTATCGCGGAAGTCAGCCCCGATCACGTCAGCCATGCGCAGATCGGCATCCCGCAGGTCTGCCGCGATGAGGTACGCCTCTCTCAAGTTCGCGCCTCTCAGGTTGGCCCCGTGGAGCTTCGCCCCGATAAGATCAGCTCTGGTGAAGTCCTTCTGAGGCTGGATTTCGGCGCGGGCCAATTCGCTCGCACGCAGCAGCAAGCGATTGACCTCGCGCCCATGCGCCGCCAAATCCAGTTGCGCCAGGCCATCGGCGCTACCATGCGTCTGGCGCTCCGTCTCCGCCAGTGCGTGTTGAAGCTCGCCATGGAGTGAGGTTGCCGCGCGCAGCGTTAGCGCCTCGGTCAGATACCAGAGCAGCTCATGCAGCGCGCGCATGACCGAGAAGACGCGAAACATCTGCGCGGCGGTGTGCGGGTTCTGCAGCCAGTCCTCTCCGCCAAATGTAACCTGAGAGACCTTCTGACCCGCGCCAAAGCAGTCGTAGACGGTGCAGCCACGAAATCCCTGCTGCCTGAGTTGCGTGTGAATGCCGCAGCGGAAGTCTGATTGCAGGTTGGGACACGGTTTCCCGGCGCGCTTGTTGATCGCGAAGTCCGCCGAGACGGCAAAGGTTGGCGCGACACAACAGAGCGCGAAGCAGCGCCCGCAGTCGGCCCGCAGGTCGCGCGGATCGAGGCCAGTGGCCGACGGTAGCGATTCGCTCGTATCAGACATCGCGCGCTGGACTCCTACAGGCGGTCATGATGGTGTATAGCTGAGCGCGGAATAGATCTCGCGCAGAAAGCGGCTCGGCTGAGTGGCCAGCAGCCGCGTCTCGACAAAGCCATTCGTCCCGGCCAGCGCCTCCCACGTCGGATACGACATCGGATACGGCACCCACCAGTTGCCACGGTCGGCGTTATATTCTACCAGCACCAGCCGTCCGCCCGGCTTGAGCATCGCGCGCACCAGTCGCAGCACCAGCTCCTTGTGGCGCTGGAAGTGCAGCGAGTTGGCCATGACGACGCCGTCCAGCGGCGGCAGGTCGAGCGGCTGGGTGAAGTCAGCTGTACGCTGCTCCAGTGTCACCGCCGGAAAGCGCGCCTGGAGCGCCTGCCGCTGCTCTCGTAAGGCGCGGGCATCAGTATCCACGGAGTAGATATGGCCGCCGGAGCCGAGCAGATCGGCCAGCGCGAGTGTGAACGCGCCCTCACCGGAGCCGAGGTCGGCCCAGACGCTGCCCCCGCCGGAGACGCCGTCGCGGATCAGCCGCACGTGGTCGCTGTGGTTCATGCCTCAGCCTCATCGGTCAGGAAACGGTAGACCAGCTTCTGAAAGTGCGCCAGCATCCGCTCGGACCGCATTAGCCGCCCCCGGTCGAAGAAGCCCGACCGCAAGCCGCGCTGCACCGACTCGCAGAGCACGACATCCTCCTCCTGCACCTGGTCGATGAAACGGGTGAACTCCGCGATCTCCCGCTCCGGTACGGAGTCGCTGAAGCAGTACTCATAGACCGCGAGCGTCCGGTTCGTGTCCACCGGCAGGAAGAGATTGAGCGAGACGTTGCCGGGGCCGGGATAGATATTCAGGGTGAAGTTGGGCCAGAGGAAGGCGTAGAATCCCGCCTCCACCTCGCCGCTGATGTCATAGAGGCCTGCCTTCCCCTCCCGCGCCGATTTGGTCGGCGGCCCAGCCTGCGTCGAGAAATACTCGTATTCGGCGACGGCATAGCTCTTGAGGTCGATCAGGTCGCTGAAGCCGGGATGGGCCACCGGGCAGTGGTAGCATTCGAGATAGTTATCGACGACGACCTTCCAGTTGGCGGCGATATCATAGGTGCGGCGCACCTTTCGCTGGATCGCGTCGAGGCGCAGCCCCGTCGCGGTTACCATCGCGGGCAGGTCACCGAGGACACTCGCCAGCGGCGGCGCCTCGCGGTCAGGGTTGGCGAAGATGAACGGTCCCCACGCCTCCACCTGGACCGGCACGAGCGCGTAGCATCCCTTGTCGAACTCCGGCTCGTCACGCATTCCCGGCGCGGCGCGTAGCGAGCCATCGAGGTCGTACGTCCAGGCGTGATAGGCGCATTGCAGCGTAGTACGGTTGCCCT
>JAICKD010000606.1 GCA_025928125.1 Ktedonobacterales bacterium | reverse complement strand
GGCATCATCTTCGGCTTCGTTGGCCCCAACGGCGCGGGCAAGACCACCACCATGCGCATGATCCTCGATTTGCTGCGCCCCGATTCTGGCCAGATCACCTGGGATGGCGCGCCCGCGAGCGCCGTCCCCCGCCGCGAGTTCGGCTATCTGCCAGAAGAGCGCGGACTCTATCCCAGGATGGAGGTGCAGGAGCAGTTGATTTTCCTGGCGCGGTTGAGTGGGGTGTCTCCAGAGAATGCGCGGAGCGCGCTGGATGAGTGGCTGGAGCGTTTCCAGATCACCGCCTATCGCCACAAAAAGGTCGAGGAACTCTCCAAGGGAAATCAGCAGAAGGTGCAGTTTCTCGCGGCCATTCTGCACAACCCGTCGCTCTTGATTATGGATGAGCCGTTTAGCGGGCTGGATCCCGTCAATGCGGCGGCGCTGAAAGAGGCGTTTCTGGAGATGCGCCAGCGTGGCAAGACGATTATCTTCTCCACGCACCAGCTGGAGCAGGTCGAGGAGATGTGCGAGGACATGCTGCTGATCAACAAAGGGCAGGCGATGGTGAGCGGCAACGTCCAGACGATCAAGCGCCAGCACGGGCGTAACGTCGTGCGTCTCACGTTGGACAACGACCCGGAGGCGCTCTGGCTCGATACACTGGATGGCGTCACCGTGACCAAACGCCGCCAGGACTATATTGAAATGCAGTTCCAGGCCCATCTCAATCCGAATAAGATCGTCGAAGCGGCGTTACAGCATGGCGGGAATATCAGCCGCTTCGAGGTGGTTGAGCCGTCGCTGACGGATATCTTTATCGAGGTGGTGGGCGCGACCGCGCTCCCAGATGCGCCCGCGCCTGGCAGAGACGAGTCGTTAACCGGCACAGCGTAGCATCAAGGATAGGGTTGAATAGAATCGGGGCATGAGCGATGGCAAAGCGCGTGGTCGAAACGCCAGAAGAGCAGCCGCCAGAGCAGGGACGCCAGGCGGTCGCGGTTCGCTCCGGCGGCGCCGCGGCCCAGGATAACGTGCGCAATGCCGGACTGATTATCAGGCGCGAATACCGGAGCCGTGTAACCCAGCGCAGTTTCATCATCAGCACCATTATTCTGCTGGCGCTGATTGTCATTGGCGCGTTTGTCCCGACCATCATTCAGCTGATCGCCAGGGCCACCAGCGGGCAAGCGCAGTCGCAGACCCATATCGTCGTGGTCAATCAGGCGGGCGCGGTCGCGGGTCTGGATGAGGCGGCGCTGGCCTCGCTCATCAATAGCTCGCTGAATGGGACGCAGACCGGCAGCAGCGCTCCCTATGCGATCAGCAGCCAGTCGGGGGCTTCCGTAGCCGATCTGCAACAGCAGGTCAAGGACGGCAAGCTGGATATTCTGCTGCTCCTCTCCCGTTCGTCGGACCAGCGCCTGCAACTGACCTACGTCACCGAGACGAGCGAGGCCAACGATGGCGATCTGCCCGCGATCCAGACGCTGGCGCTCCAACTGACCTTTCTCGACACCGCGCACCAGCTGGGTCTGACGCCTGATCAGGTACGCAGCCTCTCGGCTCCTCCCGACCTCACCATCACCCGTCTCGTCAGCGAGAGCAGCCGCCCGACGAATCAACTTATTGTCGGTTTCGTGCTGACCTTTGTCGCGGCGTACCTGCTGTTCTATTCAGTCATCACCTATGCGACGGCGGTGGCGAATGGCGTGGTGGAGGAGAAGAGCAGCCGCGTGATGGAGTTGCTGCTGAACGCGGCGACGCCCTGGCAGTTACTGGTCGGCAAGATTGTGGGCATTGGCGCGGCGGGCCTCACACAGATGGTATGCCTGGTGGTGGTTGGTATCGGCGCGCTCCTGCTGCAAATACCCTTGCAGGCGGCGCTGTTTGGTGTCGATGTGGGAGGATTCAGCCAGTATCTCTCCGCCGTCTCGATTCCATTCCTGCTGCTGTTCCTGGTCTACTTCCTCCTGGCGTATTTCCTGTATTCGAGTCTATTCGCTGGACTCGGCGCGCTGGTGAGGCGGCAGGATGAGGTGCAGAGTGTCATCCAGATCCCTCTGTTCTTGATGATCGCGAGCGTGGCGCTGCTCTACCTGGCGGCATTTGCGCCTGATACGACGCTGACGCGCGTCCTCTCCTTTGTCCCCTTCTTCACGCCGACCATGATGCTGGCGCGCCTTGGGCTGGGAACAGTCGCCTGGTGGGAGGTGGTCGTGACGATCCTGTTGATGGGCGCCTCCATCGCCGCTTGCGCCTGGGTTGCGGCGCGCCTGTATCGCTATGGCGTCTTGATGTACGGACAAAAGCCCGGTCTGCGGCAACTGGCGCGCATCATACGGGCGAAATAGCCTAAATAGCAAAAGCGGGGAAGCGCGCCCATCTGCGCTTCCCCGCCATCTCAACACGATTACATGCGCTCACAAACACTGTTACGCACTACGAAGACAGCCTACGAGGCCCGCAACGCCCGCAACGTCTCCTCGATCTCGCCCCAGGAGTTCTGCCTGCCCGCCGTTCGCAGTGGTGCGAGCGCCGCCGGGGCGCTTTCATAGCCCGCCAGCCAGTCGGAGAGCGCCTCTTCCAGCACATCCTCCGGGCGCCGACCCGTGAGCCATGCGGCGCGTGACGTCTCGCGCATCAGCGCGGACGGCAGCTGCACCGCCATCGAACTCCCCAGACTCGCGTTCGCCCGCCTTGCCGGAATCGTTGGCGCCAATAGCGCCTCCAACCCGGCCATCGCGCTGTCCATCCCACGTGTCACGCCCGCCTGCGCCATGCGCGCCGCCTGCACCGCCCGCGCCACCCGTGGCCGCGCGGATGCGTGTGGGGTAGCATGCGCGCCGCGCCACCCCTTGACTCGAATCGCCCAATGCATCGCCGTACCTCCGCTCCGTCTCTTCTTGCCGCTGTTCGACATGTCC
>JAICKD010000108.1 GCA_025928125.1 Ktedonobacterales bacterium | reverse complement strand
CCTGACGCCCTATCATCCGGCCAAGTACCTGACGGACGATCTGCCTGCGGAGTTGGCCGACGACGCCGTTGGACCGGATAAAGCGCAGGAATTGCTCGACAACGCGCGGATCGTTCTGCGCTGGGCTAGACAGATCGTGATGACCGCGAATTGATCGCCCGCGCTACCCATGGAGCCATCCAGACGCGGCGGCGGATAGCTGGCTCGTTCGCGACAACGCTCCTGTCTATTACGCGCCTGTGAGGTGTTCCATGTTGCACGCGCCGCGTATCGTCTCACTTTTGCCTAGCGCCACTGAAATCATCTGCGCGCTGGGGCTGGCCGACCTGCTGGTCGCCGTGACCCACGAGTGCGACTATCCCTCGGTCGTGCTGGGCAAGCCGCAGATTACCCGTTCACGGCTCAGGCCCGATATGTCTAGCGGCGAGATCGACGCTGCTGTGCGCGATCAGCTTGCGAGCAACGCGCACTCGCTCTACACCATCGACCGCGAACTGCTGGCTGAGCTGAAGCCCGACCTGGTGCTCGCGCAACAACTCTGCGCAGTCTGCGCGGTGGATATGGAAGACGTGCTCGACGCCATCCGCGATCTGCCCCATATCCCTGAGGTCATCAACCTGGAGCCGGTCTCGCTGAACGATATGCTGGGCGATATCGAGATGCTGGGCGAGGCCACCAACCACCTGAAGGCCAGCCGCACGCTCGTCACGTCGCTGGAGGCGCGCATCGAGCAGGTACGCAAAGCGGCGGCATGGGCAGCGGAAACACCGCGAGTCGCGTTTCTCGAATGGATCGACCCGCTCTTCTGCGGCGGCCACTGGAACCCTGAACTGGTGCGGCTGGCGGGCGGAGACGATCCCCTTGGGCGTGAGGGGCAGCCCGCCGAGCAGATTGAATGGGAACAGGTGCGGGCGTTCGCGCCGGAGGTGATGGTGATCTCCTGCTGCGGCTTCAGCGCCGAACGCACCCGGCAGGATCTCCCGGTCCTCGCAGCGATGCCCGGCTACGGCGACCTGCCCTGCGTTCGCAACGAGCGCGTGCACGTCGTCGATGGCTCAGCCTACTTCAGCCGCCCTGGCCCCCGGCTGGTAGACAGCCTCGAACTACTGGCGGCGTTTCTCCATCCCGTGCCATATTGAAAGAATCTCCTCTATGCTACAATTTGATACAGCCGAAAGCGGTTGATCAATCTGTTCACTGACCCCGGAAGAATCTAGGAATCGAATTGCGGCGGATAGTGCGGTAGGCGAGCACATGGTATTCGCTGCTTTCGGAAAAGAAGGTGACAGCTATGCGCCTTAATTTCCAGAACCAAACATCCTCATTATATGAGGTGACTCTGAACCGATGTCAGGAACCGCCACAAGTTGCTGTCGTGACTACCGTTGCTCCGGTGCGAGAGGACCGGTCCCTCTACCTTTCTACTGGAAATTGCCTTTATGCCCTCAATGCTGCGGACGGCACGGCGCGCTGGTGTCAACAGGTAAAGCTGGTGAGTCTCAGGGAGGCGAGCTATCCTCCCATGATGAGTGTTCCGCCACCGCCACGGGTGGGGTTCGCGACGCCGCGGGTAGCCAATGGCGTTGTCTACGTCTGTATTGATGGCTTTGGCGAGTACAATTATACCTGCGCGTTCAACGCCGACGATGGATCTCTGCTCTGGCATACCCCGACCGATGGCAAGGTCACCGCTATGCCGTTCATGGATTGGGCTATTCCGCTCGTGAAAAATGGCGTCGTGTATAGCGGAACCTTTGCCCTGAACGCGCAGGATGGAACCGTCCTCTGGCGTATCGCCATCGATACAAGTTCCTCAGAGGGAACAATGTCACTCCATGCCGTTGTGGACGAGACACTCTATGCTACGACCCACTGGGGGATCTACGCTATCAACGCCCAGGATGGGCAGATCCGCTGGCTCTATCAACCCATGATACAGAGCCATATTAGTGGGCCACCAGTCGTCGCTGGCCATCTGCTCTATGCGGGTACAGGTGGCTCGGTCGGTCATCCAGAGAAGGACGGTATCTTTGCCCTGGATGCCGCGACCGGGGCGGAGGTCTGGCGTTATTCCCATCGTATGGGGCGCTATGTTGGCGCGGTAGCCCATCACGAGACGACTATCTATGTCAGTTCCAGGGATCGTTCTCTCTATGCTCTAGAGATGAAGAGCGGCAGTCTGCGCTGGCGCCGCCAGTTTACCTCCCCAGGACTCTCCTCAGCCGCCACTGCCGGTGATGTTCTCTACATCAATATCGGTGCCGATGGAGCGTATGCACTGCGCAGTGGGGATGGCGCGGTTCTCTGGCGCCAGCCCCTGGGGAATAGTCCAGGCGTCTTGTTCTCGTTTACTCCATCGGTCGTCCTCGATGGCGCGGTCTATCTGGTGCGCAACGATAAACGGGGGAAGTGTGTGCTCTACGCGCTCGACACACGCACCGGTGCGGAGTGCTGGCGCTGGCACACCTCTCCGCCCTCCGCGATAGTACCGCTTTCCGCCGCGCAATAGCATTCCCTGGTCTGTGCGGTAGCTTCTGAGGTAGTTTCGCGCGAAAACATCCGGAGTGGGGGTTAGCATCCCGCTCCCGTAATGCACGTTACCCATGTTCCACCAGAATTTGAAAACTGAGGCTCCACATCCCAGTAATCCTCTACTGGGGGATTGCTCGTATACTTGCCAATCGTGCCGACGTTATCTTGGAAGTTCCAGCTATTGTCGCTGGTACTCTCCCACTGATTGACGTCAAACTGCATGGGGTTTGCTACTGCCCCACTCAATCCCAACAGTTCCAGCCCTTCTCGATAGCCCGAGACCTTCATCCTATTCGTATGGCCCGCCCCTGAGATGGCAGTCAGTTCCTGGCCATCCCCTTCCGAATAAAGATCGACGCACCATGTGTAGCTGGCAGTCGGACACCATCCAGCAGCTGGAACAGTACCAGCTTTAAAGATCTGAATCTCTATTCCCCATGTGGAGTTGAGGGTGTTGACGAGAGGACCATAGTGATCGGCGTAGTTGTAACCAGGACGGAGATCTGCCCAGAAGAGGCCGGTCACATTCGATCCATTTTCTTCATATGCCCTGAGTCCAGCTTCCACCCAGCAATCACTTGGAAGATCGCGGGGATCGGCGTAACAATTATTCGGCTCGGTTTCATCAACGAGCCATATGGTGTTTTGTACAAACGCAGTTCCAGTTCCGTAGTAGAAACGCGTAACATCTGGATAAGGCCAGTTCAGGAGTGAGTAAGCCCCGTTTACCGGGTTCGGCCAGTAGTTCACTCCCCAACACCGGTTAGGGCTACATGAATAGGATATGCTTGGAGCGGGCGATTGTGCCGATGGCTTTTCTTGGCTGGGGGAACTCCCCGGAAGAGAATCGAGTATTCCCCACTCGAGAAGATTCCCAGTATGCGCATCAAATACGACGCCAACCTCTGTTGCAATTGGATCTGTGCTTGCTCGAGTACCTGGAGCCTGGTCAACTTGCACGTGGAACGGCCCCTTCAACTGCACGAAACAGACCTGAGCGTCGTCTGGGAGTCCAGGATCTTCTCCCTGCATAAACCGAGGGTCATCCTACCAACACTTGCCAATGCCAACCGAGGGTCATCCTACCAACACTTGCCAATGCCAACCGAGGGTCATCCTACCAACACTTGCCAATGCCAACCGAGGGTCATCCTCCTTTCTGCGGAGATCGGAGGTCGTCTGATGGACGAAGTATACAGTCACATTGCTGATATGTCAATAGGCAACATGAGATAAATGGATTCAACGATAACCAGGATGTCTACACGTGAACTATGCGGCATTTCAGGGGTTGCCAGATGTACTTGGCCTTCAGCCGCCCCGGCCCTCGGCTGGTGGATAGCCTCGAAATCCTGGCGGAGTTCCTCCATCCAGGCGATAGCTAGCGAGCGTGCAGTGTCTCATACTAGAGAATAGAAACCTTGTGAGCGTGCAGCGCCTGCTGATAGCGCCGTCTGATCTCCGCTACTAAATCATCCACAGACCCTGAGAACAGCCACTCTGGAAGGTTGATCCCCCTGGGCAGCGAGAGGGTGATGGATCGCCGGAACAGACGGACAATAGGATTATTCTGCCTCAGACGCAAGAACGATGCTGCGTCGCGCGGCATGACACACAGATATTTTGCCCGTCTGTTGTTGACCGTACGGACGTCAACCATAATGACCTGGATCTCATCCCAACGAATCAATCCTAACCCGCCAGCAATCAGGGAACAGCCGTCAGTAATGCCATCGGAGTCCACAATGACCGAGGGCTTACGAACAAGTAGGCGGTAGATGGTACAAACCAGTATCACGGCCAACAGCAGCGCTAACGCCAGTGAAAACGCTCCAACGACGAGTCGGCCAAAGACGCCAAAAATGGCAATAAGCGCAAACACCCAGTCGTATCGGGGATTATTGGATTGAGGAAATTCGCCTGTCACCGACCAATAGCAGAACAACCCCATGCCAAGTAACCCAATGAGGTACAGCAGCGCATATCGCAGCAGACGGACGCGACTTGGGTATACAACAATTTGACGGCGTACATGTGTCGCCAAGCCGGATTCTCCCTTCGGGCAGCATGCGATGCCAGGCGAATAGTGCGCATGATATATCGTCGGACGCCTGGCTAGTATATTATCACGATCATACACGCTGCCCAGATATCGCTTTGCGCCTGACCCGCCTCAACCTCTATATTCTAGTGTAGCAACCATACTATCGGGCTATCGGCAATCGCTCAGCGGAAGGAGCAGGCGCAATGATTCTCGTCACGGGCGCGGCGGGCTTCTGTGGCAGCCGCATCGTCTCACTGCTCGGTAAAGAGGGTATCGCGACACGCGGGCTGGTGCGCAATCCTGAGAAGGCGAAGGGCAGACTGCCGGAGCAGGGCGTCGAAGTGGTCACCGGCGACACGACACAGCCGGAGACACTCGAAGCCGCTGTCGAAGGCGTCGAGACGATCATCCACACCGCATTCATCACCGCCGAACGCAAGCAGGGGCCGGGCGTCAATTACTACGACACCAATGCGCTGGGGACGGCCAATCTGGTCGAGGCAGCGCGCAAGGCTGGCGTGCGGCGCATCGTCGTGTTGAGCGGACTTGGCACGAAGTCCGACAAGCCCGGCACGTATATGCATGGCCGCTACCTCGCCCAGCAGGCGGTCAAGCAGAGCGGGATGGCGTGGTCTATCCTGGGGCCGTCCATCCAGTTCGGCAAAGGATCGGCGTTCTTCAATGGGCTGGCCGATCTCATCCGCACGATGCCGGTTATCGTGCCAATGGTTGGCGACGGCAAGACGCGATTTCAGCCGATCTGGGTTGACGACGTGGCCGCCTGCATCGTGAAGATGGCGAACAAGCCGGAGGCCTATGATGGCCGCACCATCGAGGTTGGCGGCCCAGAGTATTTCACCTATGCCCAGATCCTCGATATGCTGATGGAGACGCTGCACAAAAAGCGCATCAAGGTTCCCGGCCCGCTGCCGTTCGTCCGGCTGGGCGCGGCGATGATGGAGGCGGTGATGCCCAAGCCACCCATCACCCGGGCGGCGACCGGCCTCTTCACCTTCGAGAACACCACCGATCTCGACGCCGTCGCCAAGTACTTTGGCTTCCAGCCGATGTCGCTCTGGGCGTATCTCCAGGAGCATGGCATCGAAAAGGCGTAGCAAACAAAGGATGGCGCCAGCGAGGGAATAATGGGCTGTGAGCGCGTGACTGCTGGCGGCGTATGATACGATGAGCGGAGAATAGCGCTCAGCGCGGGCGCTGGCGGTGGTTTCGCACTGGGTGGGAAATGAGCAATGGCACGACGACGGCGTGACGAAGAAAAGACCACGCCCGCACAGGTTTGTCTGCGCTGTGGCGCTCCCTACGAAGACGACGCGACCGTCTGCTTCACCTGCGGAGCGCCCATCGGTGAGATCAAGACCCCGACGCAGCCAGTGGCGGTCCCGCGCCTGCCCAAGCAGTCTCAGCCGCTCGCGGAGGACGCTGCTGGCAATCCCGCCACTGCCGCGCCCTCACAGCCACTCCCGCCACCACCGCTCCCGCGCAAACCGCGCTGGTGGCCTATTGTGCTGCTGGCGCTGGTGTTGGCGCTGGCGACGGGCGGCGGCGTCGCCTATCTGGTGCGCGCGCTCACGGCGTCCCCGCCGGTGGCGAGCAGCCAGGTCTATCGCGATCCCGACCATCGCTTCCACTTCACCCGGCCCGCGCTCTGGACCCTCACCCCGCGCTCCGATGGGGTGCTGGTCACCGATGGCGACGGCATCAACAGCATGACGCTGACCATCAGCGCGCCATCACCCGGCGAAGACGCCAAAGCCGCCGCTGACGCCCTGGCGAAGAGCCAGAATCTGGCCGCCGCGCCGCAGCAGCAGTTCGCCGGGGCAACGTGGGAGGTGCGGAGCGGCCCGCATACCGACGCCGACGGCGTCACCCGGCAGACGACACTCTACGTCACGCTGCACGATGGCGAAGTGTATAGCATCGCATGCGTGAGTCCGCTGGCCAGCTACAGCGCCACCAACAACCTGGTCTACCAGCCGCTGCTGGCCTCGTTCGCCTTCGGCTAAGCAGCCCATCACGAGCGCCCGTAGGATTACCCGCTCTTGGATGCCTGCGCCGCCTCAAGCTCCGCGAGTTCCGTAGACTCTGGCGCGACGCGCAACGTTCCCATGCGCCGCAACTCCGGCCAGACCAGCGCGACGGCTAGTACCACAATGATTGTGCCGACGCCACCACCAGCGACCGAGACCGCCGGGCCAAGCAATTGCGCGGTAAGACCCGACTCGAAGCCGCCGAGCTGATTCGAGGCGTTGACGAACAAGCCGTTGATCGCCGCCACACGGCCGCGCATCTCGTCTGGCGTGCGGGTGAGGGCAAGCGTCGAGCGAATGACGACGCTGACGTTATCCAGCCCGCCGAGCGCAAAGAGCATCACGAGCGAGAGCCAGAACGACCGTGACACGCCAAAGATAATGGTGGCGACCCCAAACCCGGCGACCACCAGCAGCAGCGTCCGGCCAGCGCGCTGAAACGGCGGCCGGTGCGCCAGGGTCAGCGCGACCAACAGCGCGCCAATCGAGGGCGCGGCGCGCAGCCATCCCAGACCGGCAGCCCCGACATGTAGGATGTCGGTGGCAAAAATCGGCAGCAGTGTCGTCGCGCCGCCAAAGAGGACCGCGAAAAGATCGAGCGTGATGGCTCCCAGCAGGACGGGCGTGCGCCGGAGGAAGCTCATCCCCTCCCCTATTGAGCGCCAGGTGGAGCGCTCTTCTGTCGCCTGCCGGATCACGGTTCTCGTGGGCTTGATCGGGATGAGCAGGAGCACGAAGACGAGCGATGCCAGCGCATTGAGCGTATAGACGAAGGTGGCGCTGTTCATGAGAGCAATGATCGCACCCGCGGCCGCCGGGCCAATGACCGTGGCCAGTTGCCACGAGCTACTGCTCCAGGTCGCCGCGTTCTCGAAGGCCTCCTCCGGTAAAATGCTGGCGGGCAGCGTCGTGGCGGCGGGGGTGTTGAACGTCATCGCCGCGCCCATCACCACCAGGCAGCCATAGATCAGGATGAGCGGCCCCTGCCAGTACGAGAGGGCGGTGAGGCCCAATGACGCCAGCGCGACGATGAGCTGGGTCACGACGATGATGCGCTTGCGATTATAGCGGTCGGCAACCTGGCCCGCATAGAGCGAAAAGAGCAACGCGGGGAATATCTCGGCAAGCCCGACCATGCCCAGCAGAAAGGCTGAACCTGTCCGCAGATACAGCTCCCATCCGAGGGCCAGCGTCAGCATCTGCTCCCCGAATGTGGCGATGGAGTTGCCCAGCAACAACAGACGAAAGTCACGAACGCGCAGGGACTGATACGGGTCGTGTTGGCTCGCGATGGTCACAAACAAAAGCCTCAATTTCGCGGCGATATCAAGTGGTGGCCTCTATTGTATCTCAACCGTATCGTGCCAGGTAGCGTATGTGCCTTTCAGGGCCGTGATGGCAGGCAGCGCTGGCATGTGCGCCGCCTATTTGTGTTGTCTTATCCCCAGACCT